>SDNW01000162.1 GCA_004524725.1 Promethearchaeota archaeon | reverse complement strand
TTTCTTAGCGTTCTTAAAACATTGACAGCTTTAGAGGAATCATCATATGTTGCAAGATAAATCAGATTAGGAATACTAGAATCTTTTAGGAAAGAGAGTTTCAAATCGTTATTAGACAATTTTAATTCACTTATTGTTCCAAGATCCTCAAATGAATCTGAGAAGGAATTAAGTGCTGTAAAAAACCCTGAAACCATAATTAGGGAATCTCCTTGAGTAAAAGCTTTACAAGGCTCTGAAGGATTATCATACCCAGCAAAATGTTTGCTAAGTAATGGTAAACCATCTTTAATAATTACTACATCCCTAATCATAGGATAAATCTTATTCCAATTTAATACTTATATTTATTATCTAGATAATTTAAAAAACCTAAAGAAAATCTCAATGAGTCATGCAATAAATCTAAATGGAAAAAAAGAAAAAAAAATGTAATATCCAAATAATATCTTTTTTAGAAATTAATCATTATGGAGTATAGCTTTTTTTAAAATGGAAAAGAATAGAAAACACTTGAGTTGTGTATCTTGAAAGCAGTGATATTGTGTGCTGGTTATGGAAAACGTTTAGAAGGATATTCAAAACAATATCAAAAAACGATGTTACCTTTGCATGGTAAACCAGTATTAGAATATATTTTAAATGGAATGATTTATGCTGGTTTAAGAGACATAATCATGGTAGTTGGCTATAAAAAGGAACAGATTATTAATTATTTTAATAAGGGAACGAAATGGGGCATAAATATTGAATATGTCGAACAAAATGAGCTAAATGGCACGGGTGGAGCGATAGTTCTCTGTGAAAGCTTAATCAAGAATGATCATTTTTATCTAACTTGGGGTGATATCATTGTACCATACGAAATCTATAAAAAAGTTTATTTACTGTACAAGAATGAAAAACAGGATTTTATCCTAGTTACAAATTATACTGAAGATACTTCCCAAGGAGCTGCAGTGGTTTGTCAAGACGATTATTGTCTTGATATTATTGAAAAACCCCCTTATGGCACCATCAATTCAAAACTAAATAATTGTGGTATTTTTCTCCTCTCAACAGAGATCTTTCATGTTCTTAAAAAGCTTGAACCTTCTAGTAGAGGAGAGATTGAGCTACCTCAAGCACTCTCATTAGGAATAAATAAATTGAACTGGAAAATTCGTGTTTTAAAAATGAGAAATGATCAATTTAGAGGAGACATAGGAAATCTGAAGATTTATGAAAAACTCAAAGAGAATAATAATTGGATTAAAAAATTAATTCCTTAGTAAATCTTCATTATGTTTCAATAGCTAGCTTTATTTTAAAGCTTAAATATTTTAAATTCTAAATTAATATCAACAAAATATTATCAAGAAAAAAATCATCTCTTTCAAATGAGAATAAGAACTCGAAAGAATTTAGCTAAGAAAAACATCCTAATTACGCTCCTTTATTTAATTCCACTTATTGGGTTTGGTAGCTATGCTGGGTTTGCTTTATATATTATTGATGATATTGCATCATTTACTCTTGAATTGGATCCACCAAATACTAATTATTTTACTCCACTTGAACAAATACTTGCAAATCAAACTTTTCTTGAAGAAATGGCCCATAAATATGATTATCAGCTAGAAAAATATCACATGCCCACTAATATTAGCATAGATGTGACTTTTTCTAATGATAGTTATAATGAAGTTCAAGAATGGCATGGGACTGATAATGGTGCTCTTCATTTAGGTTATACATTAGCTTCTCAATGTTTCCGCTATAAAGCAGCAGTAAATAGTGGAGATCCCATTGAAATTGAAAATGCAACTAGGATGGTAAAGAAATGTGTATCAGGATTTAGTAATATGCTTGCAGCTCCAAATGGAGGAATAGGACCTGAGTATCCCGGTACTCCTGCTAGGTTTGTAAGTGCCCCAGAAAATAGAAAATATCATGAATGGTTATTTCAGCCGCATCCTCGCCATTTTAATGGTACGGGTGAATATAAAAACTGGAGGGTGCGACTCCACACTAGTAGGGATGAGCTTGCGGGGTATTATTTAGGGTTTGCCTTAGTTTTAAAATTTATTGATCCAACGCTCAATGAGGATAGTAGATGGTGTGTTGAACGGATTAAACTACTAACCGAACAAATGATTGAAGGGTTTAGAAAAACAAACTGGTTAGTACTAGGAGGGAATGGAGAACCAACTGGTTCTGATCTCAATCCAATTTTTGAAGGTAGTCCCTGGCAAATTACTTTATTAAGAATTGGAGCAACTGCGCTTCCTGAAAAATATGATTCATTATACCATTATGCTGCGACAAAGATGCTTTCAATGAATAGTTTAGGTAAATCAGATAGAGCAAATACTGCCTATGATACCTATGCATTAGCTTTTTCTATGGATGTTATGTTTTCTCTCATTATATTGGAAGATAATCCTCAATTACAACTGCATTATATCAAAAATTTCGAACGTGGATTTTATGATTATTTACGGTATCACCGAAATGCATACTTTAATATGATTCATCTGGCATTCATGACCTTAGTCCCCGATTCTACTCTTTTTGAAAAACCAGATTACACTGATGAGATGATTAGATGGGATGTACTTGATCAATTATGGCGTTTTAATACCTCCGGTTGGGGTGAAGGCATTCGCAATTATAATTTAACTCAAAGACCTAATTCAACTCGAGCTACAAGCCTTAATCCAGCGATTGCGAGTGGTGAAGTGAATCCAGATAAGGCAAGATGGCAAGATTTTTTTGAGAATAATATATATGGCAGTTTATTTGCGTGGCTTGGTGATCTAATTGATTTTGATGATAATCAATACTTGCTTCCCCTTACTGTATCAGAAATGGGCGTACATCACTTCGAGTGGGAACATAGTAAATTTTTTGGCGAAGGAGGAAATCCTAATGGGGATGGATTGAAACAAGTCATCCCTAATTCGTATTTAGTGGTTTATTGGATGGGTAAGGCTTTTGGTATTTTTTAAAATAAAAGCAAATAGTATCATTCAACTAATTAAAATAGTTATTAACTTACTAAAAATTGGACTCTATAATCCTAATATATATTACTTTATTTAGAATCTTAAATTATATTGAAAAAGTAATTCATAAGTATGAAGTGATTAAAAAATGTCATATGATAGAGATAAGCACAGATATTATTCAAAACAAAAGTATGAAGCGGCAATAGGTACATTTGCTACGGGTATTGTATTCCTATTTGTAGCGATACTCTCCTTGGTGTTAAGATATTTTCCCGCGTTTGATTTCATCGGACTTTCCTACTGGGGAGTTTGGTTGTTTATTCCGGCATTCTTTATTTTCATTGGTGGATTTTCACAGCTTTATACCAATAATAAATTTAAAAAAGCTGTTAAAAACGCAATCTTGGATCGGGGAAACCAATCGACATTCAATTTAGAAGATTTAGCGCTTGAAGTTGGAATAAAACCTAAGGATGTCCTCCGTGTCTTAGTGGATTTGCGATCAAAAGGAGAGATTAAATATCGCTTTAATTCAGATACTGGAGAAATAGTTTTAGGAGAAGAAGTAAGCTATACCCCTGTGGAAAATTTTCAAGCTCCAAAAAAGTTGGACTCAGCACTTCCTTCAGAGGGTAAAAATTATTGTGTCTATTGTGGCAACAAAATTAGAGAAGGCTCTCAATATTGTGCCTTTTGTGGTTCAAAATTATAATTTTTCGTGAAATTCTTTTTTATTTATTTTTCTATTAAAACAATTATCCTTAATATAAGATCTATTCCTAGATTAAACTAGTCAGATTATTTATTGATAAAGTTGAGTTAAATTGAAGAACTCCATTCTTACTTTTGGAGAAATTATGTTAAGGCTTTCACCACCAAACTATAAAAGATTTACTCAAGCACG
>SDNW01000044.1 GCA_004524725.1 Promethearchaeota archaeon | reverse complement strand
GCTATAGTTCTTTTGTAGACTAATATTTCCTTATTCGATAAATTGGTCAAGTGGGGAAATTCAACTATAGCAATAGATCCAATTGTATCATAAGAGTTCGGGATTAAATTAGACGGCAATTTAGGGCATTCCCCTTTTAAAACATCTTTAATAGTTTTATATTTAAATTTCGGATTAATAATCGCTTTTCTATAGATTAACTTATAATCTATCGAGGATTTTTCTTCCAAATAACTTGTTATCTCATTAATGTATTTTTGCTTTAGAGGAATTAACACTTTGGATTTTTTTTTGATGAACTTATATTTATATTCAATAATGGATTTTGATCCAAATTGTTTATGTATTGAATCTATTAAGTATTGGGCGTCTTCTTTATTTAACCTTATAAACGGAGTGTCCTGTTGATTATTTACTTCAGACATTATCATCCAAGAATTGTACTAAAAATTTTTTTTTAGAGCCTTTTATTTTTTCTATTAAGGGTCTATTTAGTTCATTAGATGCTTTAGAACATAGTATTAATACAGTCCTATCACATATATAATCACTTTTTCGAAATACCATTTCATTAGTATTTAACAATTTTAGACAAGAATGACCATATCCATAAAATGTATCAATCTGATTTTCAAGCTTAATTACTATAGTTAATTTCTTACCATCTCTTATCCTTTTTTTAGTTTTTTCATTTAAATCACTGCACGCTTTAGTAGCTTTAATCCCTAAAATACATGACCCTCTTTTGGTTACACTATGATCTTTTGTCAGTTCAATTGTACTTGAATGAATGCAACTAATATTTTTGTGTCCATATGCAAAAATCTCTTCCAAAATCATCTATACTGGTTATCACCTTGAAAAAATGAGATAATAGAATCTATATCCTTAAAAGACCTGAAATTTGATTTATATCGAGATTTGAGTAGTAATTTAAGCGAACTTAAGGCACTAACTTCTAAAAATTGGTGCTTTTGATAATATTGATTGATATAAAAATCTGGAATTAAGATCGCGCATTTAAGATATTTATCACCAAAATTTTCAAAAAAAATCTTGACTTTCTTCAAATAATAATTGGAATGGTCAGAACCCTCAAATTCAATGGACTCAAATTGACCCATTGGAAATGTATCAATCAATTCAAGAGGGACAATTCCATAAATATAAGAACTAAATACCACATGAATCTCATTTCTAATGCTCCTAGCACCTTGCTCCAGATTAGTTAACCATTGAAATATCGAGGGTGACGTTTTTCCCTTTACATCAAGTTCAGGTAAGATGAGCAGATAACGTGCCTCTTTTGGTACCCTATAATTAGTCTTAATTCTCTCTTGAAACCGATATATAAGAGGTCTATCCAAACTTTCCCTTGAAGAATATAATCTTCCATGTTTTTTATATATTTTTTCATAGATTTCAAAGATGTCTCTGTGTTCTTTAATTAGTTTTAATGCATTGACTAAGTTTGGATGATTGCGAACTCTTAATTCCACTAATTCCCATAAATTCCCTTCTCTAATTGCCTGTCTTATTGTTTTCAATTCTGAAAAAGATATGTATAAATTATGTTTGGCTAATAATTCAATTTTTAAATCCTTGTCAAATTCTCTTAGATCTTGCGGTGTATATTTTGAACATATAGGGCAATGGCATGGAAATTCTTCCAAATCATTTAAAGATTTGGTCCCAGTAGATAGAGTAAAATACCTGTCCTCTCTCGCAAATAACACGTAAGCCGCTGAATCCATGAGATCACATCCACACGCAACAGCAAGAGAAAAAAACTGGGGCAACCCTAAACCAAACATGTGAATGGGCTTATTTGGTATTATATTTTTTTTTACGGTCAATAACATTTCCAGAGGTAAATTAAATCTATAATCTAAAAACAACTTCACGAGCCCTCCTAAGGCGTATATTCCAAAATCTAATTTACTCATCTCAACCGCACTTTTTTTTAATAAATTAGTATAAATTCCCCCATGAACCGGTCCAATCCAATGCGATTTTGGGTTTGTTCTCCTTGCAATGTTATCTTTAGCTCTTTTAATTGTTAACTCTACTTTTTTCTTTGCGGTATCATAATCGTCATTTAATTGTACGGGAAGATCCAATATCACCGGAAAATCAGATTCAATTTCTTCTTGGAATTTTTCAATTATTTCGGGACTAATCTTGAATTGTTGATTATTATACATATATTGTTGAAATGCTCCGCTATCTGTTGCAATAATCCCTTTAAACCTAAGATGCTTGTGAATTCCCGTCTTTATTACTTCTTTTTTTATAGCATCATTTTGATAAAGGATATAGGAATTAGTGAAAAGGCATTCAGCACCAATTTTTTCTAAATCCTTGATTGGTACAGAATTATTTATGGGATGTACCACAGGAAATAAATTGGGAGTGCTCATCGTTTTATTATTAACTACGATTTTTCCTAAACGACCCATTGCATCTACATCAGCTATTTCAAAAATCATAATGTTCACCTATTTTCATGTCTTTACTAAAAAAGTCATTTAATCGGTTCTGATTTGACAATTCTTCGAGCCAATTAATTTTCCCAATATAATAATCATTTAAGTCCTCACTACCATTGATTATGTCAAGGATTTGTTTTGATATAATGTTTAGGTCAGACTTTGTGGTATTAATTTCATAAAGAGGTAAATTTAAATTCTTTTCAATAAAATAATTAACACTACTTCCTAAAATTTCTGATTGGACATTTTCCATAATTTTTTTATGCTTATATCCTCGATTTTTTAATCTTTTAACTAATTCATCTGGATGACATCTCAAAATAATCACAAAATCCATGTAATCTTCAGATAATATATCACAAAAATGACCTTCAATGATAAGGTAGGCTAACGGATGTATAGAGAATTCCTTTATTATGCCATCCAAATTTTTATTTAATTTCTCTTCATCAATAATGGAAGTTTCTCTCTCTTGATCATATTCTAATACAAAGTTTCTGTTAATAATCAGTTCATTCAGCGAAAGTACTTTAGCATCAATGAAATTACATAAATGATTGGAAATTGTTGTCTTTCCAGTTCCGGGAGTACCTGAAATTATAATGAATTTCATTTATCTCTGCATTATAAAGTTTTATCGTTTAAATCAATAATTAAAAATGATGAGAATGAGTTATAATCACATATATAGATATAAGAGATATTAATTACGTTGTATAGGTAATTACAAAAGATTTTATGGGAAAGGGGGGCTTCGAACCCCCGACCTCACGGTTATCAGCCGTGCGCTATACCAGGCTAAGCCACTCTCCCGTTGGAGTTTTAAATTAATTTCTAATAAATAATCTAATAAAATATGGTTAAAAAATTTTTGTCTTCTTTAGCCTTAAATATTAATATTTCGAAGGTTTTAATATATGTAACATCCTATTAGAGAGCATTCGATGTCAAACATATTAAATTACTCAATAATTGGTTTGGAGGATTTTAATATTAGTTTTGAGAAGTATTGTACTCCCTGTGAAATTCAAAAATATTGTAAGTATGGAAAAAATGAACCTTTTACAGTAGTAATTAACTGTAGTGATCTAAATAGAGCTAAAGAAAAAGTTAAGTTTGATCAACTCCAGAAGCTCCAAAAAACGGAAGATGTAAGTGTGACATATGAGGAATTAGTAAGAAAAGTAAAAATCAATTTGCAAAATATTTTTAGTCAAATATGGCAAGATAAAGTAAAAGCTCAAAAGGAAGAGATAAGATGCTTAGATACAAGTAAAGTCGATGCGATGTTGGTAGCTCAGCAAGGCCAAGATTGGTGGCAAGATTTTAATAGTACTATGAAAGCTATCAATGGAGAATGTGAAAAAATCATATAAGAATAAAAATTTTACAGGTATTTAATGAAAAAAAGCTATGATGCCACAAAATTAGGAATAAGAATCAAACAATTAAATTTGTTCAAGTGAATAATAATGAAATTAATCAATCGTTTTAATTCTCGTTTGGCTTCACTGTTTATACTTGCGTTATAATCCCTAAATTGTTTTGGTCCGATTGCTACAAGAATTCCTGATAAATCTTTTTCTCTTTTTATCAATAACCAAAAAGGGTTTTGCTTTTCATCATCTTTTACGAGGAAACACATCCAAGGGTTCATTGTCCAGTCTTCATTTTCAGGATTTATTACTTTTGAGATTCCTCTCTCAATTCGATATTTTTTCGTCATATTAACTGCTTTTATAAGTTTTTCAAAATAATTTCGCTTGATTTTTAGATATCCGTTGAAAAACTCAAATGTATCAAATAATTCCAACTCTTGCGTATTATTTTCATCATAACAGAGTGATAATTTCCACAGCTTCATCTTTTTAACTCATTTTTCTAAATAAATTTCTACAATCTTTATATCTTCAAATATGTTTTTAATCTTATCTAAATTTCTTTTTAAATCTTTATAATCTTCATCACCTAAGCTTAAATCTAAATAGCACTCATAGTAAGACTTATTTCCTAAAGTTGTTAGACCCGAAGCATGAATAATTTTAAAATTCCTTAACTCTTTAATAGTTTCTTCAATTTTAATATTTTTAATATCGAAACCGATAAATATAATTTTCAAAATCCTATCTTTATTCAAAGGATAAATCGTTAATTTTGCATATGTCTTTGTTAATAATCGAACTATTAAAATATAAGAAGAATCTTTAAACTTTCCTTTAAAGGCTAAAAAAAAATTTTGAAAGATAGCTAATACTTCCTCCTTCTTTTTGATAACTGCATCTGTTAGAGCTTTATCAGACATTTTTTTAATTGCTTATTTTATTTTAGGTATTGCCTAATCTTATTAAGAGTGCCTGATGTTTTAATCGGAGATAAGATCACACTTTGTTGTGAAATCTCTTGAATCATAGTTAAGGCAGAAATGACTATCTCTTTTGTAGTGTGAGAACATCGAATTATACCATAACTTTTTAAAATATTTAATTCAACTAACCATAAACCAATTTTATTAGCCTCTTTCATACCAAAATATTTCCATATCGAATGCCAAAGTGAATTTAAGAGTACTCTTTTGTTCAAATTTGAAGCATCATCCATAATGATTTTAAACAAAATATATCTTTGTCTCTCATCTTTCATATTTTCTTATCTCCTTTAATTAAACGGACGCCAGGTTGGATTAATTTATTTTTTCTCCTTGATTTTATCTTTGATAATAGTAATTCAACGTTTTTTGAAAAAGCATTCTTGGCTTGGTCTAATGGAATTCCAAGTAAGGTATGACACACGCTACTTAAGTTTCTGGGATGCCTAAGTTCATATGGTATATCAAAATCCCCACTAATAATGAAGTTTGGTTTCATTCTCAATATCAATTGTATGAAGCGGTATAGTATTCGAAAATTTTTTGATTGTAAAGCCCTATTTTTTCTCATTATTGGTGCTAAAGAGAATTCGATATAAGTATCATTTTGTTTGGCTAAAGAAATCAGACCAGGAGTAGCTGTTTTCATATTAATCGGATCAGAAAAGGATAAAACATGAACTCTTGAATCCTTAGCTGCTTGTATTTGAATCTCTTTTACTTGAGTTTCTAAAGATAGTATATGTGGGACCTTTTGATAAAATTTTATCTCCTTCTTGAACTCTTTTACCGTTCTGGGCTTTAAATTAAATCGGAAAAATAAATTGATATTTGTATTTTCTCTTATTTCGTGAAAAATTTCCTCTCGAAAATATTTTGAATTATTTAATGGTTCTAAAACTAGATTGCTGATATTCAATTTTTCACAGAATTTTAATACACGATATACACTATCCAAATCTTCGAAATCTACTCGTAACCTTGATTCGAAATATGACAATAAAAGTTAAACCTCGATTTAAACTACCAGATCATACAATAATTCTTTAAGAAAAGTAAGCATTTGTATAATAAAAAAATTTTATTATAAATTAAGATTAAATTTGTTATTATTCTTGAGATGACATATTTTTCATGAAAAAGCGAACTTATAGTGAGATTAACCAGAAAATTTCTAAAGATAAAGCAGTAGTTTTAACCGTTCAAGAACTAATTGAAAAAATTAAGGATGGAGAGAATGTATCTTTTGATGACGTTGATGTAATCACTACCGCAACGAAAGCCTTGATGAGCGGTATAGCGGGAATTTTCTCTTTCCGATTGACTCCTCCCAAGAAAATAAGAAAGTTTATAAAAATCTCGTTAAATGGTATTGCTGCGTTTCCAGGACCTTGCCCAAATGAATTTCTTGGAATAGTCGATCTCATATTATATGGGACAAACCACAGTACTACAATCAAAAACTATTCCGGTGGGATGCTCTTTAGAGATTTAGTTGAAGGTAAAACTATAAAAGTATCCGCCGAGGGAGAAAATGGTGAAACATTGGAACGAGAATTAACCTTAGATGATATGCAGTTCGCAAGGATGATGGGGACAAGACAAGCAATTAAAAATTATTTTGCAATGGTGAACCCTAGTCAAGAACCAGTTGAAACAATCTTTTCTGTGTTCCCATTGGCAGGAAATAAAACTCAACTAACATTTTCGGGATGTGGAGCAATGAATCCGTTTCAAAATGACCCTGATGCAGACGTTCTCGGCGTTGGAACGAAAATACTTGTTAATGGAAGTGAAGGCTATATATTCGGACCCGGAACCCGTAATGACAAGTTAAAACCTAATATGCAAACTATTGCGGATTTTAAAGGGATGAAACCTGAGTACATGGGGGCTTTTGAAACATCTTATGGATTAGAAAATATATGTAGTATAGCAGTTCCAATCCCAATTCTCAATGAAAACGTATTTAATCAAATCTTAAAGAATGATTCTGAGGTCCCATTAGTAATACTTAATGTAGTAGGGAGAAATAAAATAGGGCAGATCTCTTATGCAGATGTCTGGGATAATAACTTTTATGTAAGTTTTAATCCGGATATATGCAAAAAATGTAAAAATTGCGAAATTATTGGCAAATGTCCTACTAACGCATTTGTGATCAAAAATGGAAGAATTACCTCAATCGATCGCACCCGCTGCTTTAATTGCGGTACCTGCGTTTACTTTTGTCCTGAAAATGCGTTTGAATGCGATTTAAAAACTATAATCTTCGAAGGAGAGGAGATCCCCGTAGTTCTAAGACAATCAGACAGATATAATGCGATAAAATTAGCCACAGAACTTAAAAATTTAATACTTAAGGGAAAATTTGGATTGAAAGAACCTACAGGACCACTTAATTTTTATCCCAAAGTGTTTTGAATTATTCTTTTCAGCAAATCTTAGACCTTATTATATAAGAATGTCAAAAATTTGTTTTTAACAAGATTTAATTTTCATTTTAAATAATTTTTAATATGTCTAAACAAGTTAAAAATGGTGGGGATTTACTCGTTAAATGCCTTATAAATGAAGGCATTTCTAAAATGTTCGGAATAATTGGCGGGGAATTAACAAGAATTTACGATGCTATTGAACGATGGGGGCGAGAGCAAGGAATTGATACTGTTATGGTCCGTCATGAACAAGCAGGAGGTCACATGGCAGATGCATGGGCAAGAGCAACTGGAGAGATAGGGGTGTGTCTTGGCACGGCGGGACCTGGAGTCGCTCATCTTATACCTGCAGTTGCAGCAGCGAAAGCCGATTCAATACCAATGTTAGCTATTGGAGCTCAAATAGCTCGTATGTTTGATGATACTGGGATATTACAGGGCGACTTGAATCAAATGGATTTAATGAGACCAATAACAAAGTTACAAATTTCAGTTGAAGAACCATATGAAATACCTTTTGCTGTGCAAAGATGTATTAAAACCGCACTATCGGGAAAACCCGGTCCAGTATTTTTAGAATTAAGAGAAACCTCAATGGTTCGAAATGCTGAAGAAGCTGATTTTAAAAAAATTCTGGCACCTGAGAAATATCGTCCAATTTTTCGTCCCGGAGGAAATTCTGAAACAATCATGGCTGCAGTTGAATTACTAAAAAAGGCTAAAAAACCCATAATTATTTCTGGTGGAGGTACAATAGCTTCTGATGCTTCAAATGAATTGAAAAAGTTATCTAGAACCTATAAAATCCCTGCTCTTACGACAGTTAAAGGTATTGGAGCAATATCAACTGATGAGAGGACTTATGCTGGTTCTTATCCTTTCTCCAGTACATTTCGTAAAGCTGCTGCGGAAGCTGATGTAATTTTATCGCTAGGATGTCGTTGGGATTACACCACATTCTATGGTTCTGCCCCAATCTGGAATCAAAAGCAAAAAATAATACAAGTGGATATTGATCCCAAAGAAATAGGTAAAAATAGGCCTGTAGAACTCGCAATAATAGGTGATATCAAAGCTGTGATTAATCAATTACTTTTTAATATGGAAAAAGATCTTCCAAAAAATCTTATTAGCACATGGTCCCAGTGGAATGATTATTTACAGCAAGCGAGTGAGATTGATAAAAATCTTCTTGAGAAAATAAGAACATCTGATAAAACTCCTATGAAACCTGAGAGAATGATAGTAGAGGTCCTCGATCATATTCCACCAGATACTCTTTTAGTGGTAGATGGTGGCGATATTGCTATAGCTACTTATGGATTGATTTCAAACTATTATAGAAATCCGAGAAGTACCTTCTGTTCGATTGGAATGGGACATCTTGGAGTTGGTTCTAGTTATTCTATTGGTGCCAAGATAGCTAAACCAGATAAACCTGTTGTGTGCATTAATGGAGATGGTTCATTTTTATTCAATGTTCAAGAACTTGAAACTGCAGTTCGACTGTGTCTTCCAATTGTAATTTGTATCGGAAATAATAGTGCTTGGGGAATGTTAAAAACTTACCAGAAAAATAGTATGAAAAAACGTTATTGTGACGTTGATTTACCAAATATTGATTATTCCCAAATTGCCAAGAGTTTTGGATGTTATGGAGAGAAAATCGAAAAGCCTGAAGATATAAAGTTAGCTTTAAAGCGTGCGTTTGATTCTGGACTTCCATCTGTACTTGATATCCCCATAGCTTTCGAAGCACCACCTGCAGGGAAGTTCCTCGGAACATATAAAGCTAATAAAGGACTATTTGGAGCTAATTATTAATTCTCTTTTATTATTATTACTTTAAAATTAAGAGTGAAAAAAATGGAAAATCAAAAATTTTTAAAAGATAAAGTAGTGCTTATCACTGGAGCAGGAAGTGGTTTTGGACGTGAAATGGCGAAAACTTTTGCTCATAAAGGAGCTAATTTAGTACTCAATGATATAAATTTAGAAGGACTTGAAGAAACTAGAGATATCATTTTGAAATCAGTGAAGTCTGATATTTTATTAATGAAGGCAGATATTTCTAAGGTTGATGAGGTTAAGGAGATGAGTAAAGAAACTTTTAATCACTTTAATGATGTTTATATTTTGGTAAATAATGCGGGTGTTAGAGGAGTTGGGAAAAGAGCAAGTTCTTTTTCATTAAGTGCAAAAGAAGCTGAATTTGACAGAATTATAGATGTTAACTTAAAGGGTGCTTGGAATATGACGAAAATATTCCATAAAAAAATGAAAAATAATTCTTATAGCCCAATCGCAGGAAAAATCATTAATATAACTTCGTGTGCTGGAACTGACTGTGGAGCAAATCCACTTATAGGTATATATAGTGTGAGTAAAGCCGGACTCATTATGTTCACTAAACTGTGGGCTCTTGAGTTAGGCGCTAGTAATATTACCGTAAATGCTATTTGCCCGGGGATCTTCTTTACACCAATCTATGAAAGTCGAGAATTTATTAAGGAATGGATGAATTTAAGAAATGTCAAACTTCCCATTGATAGGATTGGAGAGACTACTGATGTTGCTGAGGTTGCTTTATTCTTGGCATCCCCTGCAGCTGATTATATCACAGGACAAAATATAGTATTAGATGGAGGAATGACTAGTAGCATAAATAAATTATAACGTTTTTAATAAGATTTCATTAATAAAGAAAGGATTTATTTTCCCCTTCCTTTATTTGCTCTTATACTGGGTCTGGTTTTCTCAGAACCCCATCCTTTTTTGTGTAAACCACGGGACTTTTTACCCGCAGAGGTTAAACCGCGACTTGCTCTCCTCTTTTGGTGGGCTTCACAAATCCAATTAATTTTCGTATCACTTTTTATAACAGGATGATGAGGATCAACAAGAATCACTTCATAATACCAACTTCTTCCATCAGAATATACTTTATAACTATTTAGTACTTGCATATTTGGATATTTTCGTTGTGCTCGCTCTTCGGCAACCCAGCGCAGATTCTTACCAGTAGTATATCTTGAAACACCTAGGGCGCGAGGTTTTCTGCCACGTCTAGGTCTTACTTTATGCATGCCTCCTTTTCTAATCCTGGCTCTTACAATAATATATCCTTGCTTAGCTTTATATCCCAGGTTTCTAGCGCGGTGAATATTAGTAGGGCGTTCAATTCTTTGGAGAGATTTTCCTTTTCGATACTCTATTCCTCGTTTCCAATTTGGAGATTCATATTCTTTTTCATGTCTTTCAAAAGTTTCCTTTACATATGCATATCCTGACTTCATGGTATAAACAACGATTTCTATATTTGGTGTATAAAATACTAAGAAATTAATTAATTTTATTGTTTTTAATCCATTTTAGTTATTTGTTTTCTTGATTATTTTTGAATAGATGATTATATATTTTTTTATTGATTATGTTTATCAACCCTCAAATGAGCATATTTTCTAATAAAACATTTTGAAAATGGATAAAAAGATCAAAGTAAAGGAACAAATTATTAATAATTCCGAAATTAGCCAAGGAAACGGATTAAACATAAGTTACAATAAAGAGGATTTAAAAAAACATTTTCCAAATTTAACCTCAGAGATTGTTCAAAGTAAGAAACAACTATCAATTGATGCTATACGTACAAAAGAGGAGCATAAAGAAGATCCTTTTGAAACCTACAAGGAAGATCTAAGCAATCCGGGAGTTTTTGATTTCATCAGACGTTGTGAATCTCTAAAGGAAGCATTAGAGATTATAGAATATTTATTTAAGAGAAAGGAAATCCCAGAGGAATTATACAATCTAATTAAGGAGTCCTTATCTGAAGAAGATGGTTTAAATAAGCTAATTAGTAAAATTGGAGGGTATAAAGAACCTGGGTATTATCAGAATAAATATTACAAAAATATTTAACTCACGATACCTTAGATAATAATGATTTAGATTGATGATGAACTTATGACAAATGATTAGAGCTATTGCTCGTAGCAAGGACGTTGTCGCCCCAATCTGAAATCTAATTTATTTCTTATAAACCGAATTTATTTTTTTTTTTAATAGTATTCCTTTTTCAGTTAAATAATATTCATCATTAACCTTGTTAGCAAGGTTAAGTTCTAATAAAACGGGGATTCTACCCTTTACACATATTAGGGGTAAACCAGAAAAAATTTTAATTGTCTCAAAATCCTTAGCTCCCTCTCCTATAGCTAATAGAATATCAATTCCCATGTTTCCTAAAATACACTTGAAATCCTCTATCGATAGATCTTCTTCCATTTTTTAATCTTTTATTCTTCTCTCTTAAGTTTTTTCTCCTTCTTTAGGTAATAATTTTCTCAAATATTCAGGAAAAGAAGTAGTAATTTGAATATTTGTTTTGAGAACAACGTATCTTTTCCCTTTAAATTTTAATTCTTCAATAATATCATGTTTTTTGAGAAAATTTAATGAAGAGTTTAAATATTCTAGGGTTCGTTTTGAAACTAATTTTGGCAGATTATCTTTTGAAATCAAACCATTTCTGAGTTCTGATAATACATTATATTTCTTAGGATCAGAGACTATTTGAAATAAAGTATACGAATCTTTTTCTAGGTCCTCTTTAGATTTATTTTCATAACTGCTAAAATATTCTTGAACTTTTGGAAGTAAAAGATCAATTAATTCTCTCTCTACTTGATCGGGAGTCTCTTCTATATATTCGATCACACTATCGGGAGGGATCCGTTCCGCACTTACTTCTTTCAATAGAAGCACATATTTTTCAACAATCCCGATTTGATTGATAAAAACAAATTGCTTATCCGCTAATGTTTCAATAAGATCTTTGAAATCTAAATTCGGAAACCTCTCATCAAACCATTCTCTTAAACCTTCCAAAGTGATTGGACCTTTTGATAACTTTCTAAGTGTTAAAAAGATATGCATTTTAGTTAGAAGGGTAGCTATTTTTTCTTCTTCACTTCTTTCACGAGTTTCCTCGATCACTGCCCAATATAATTCTTTTACCCATAATTTAATCAAAGAATTATTATTGAGGATAAGTTCTTTATCTCTCTCATCAAAATTATTAATATCATTAATATAGAACGCTGCAAAAATGTTCTCATCATTAAGTAATTTCTCAGAAAACTCTGAGCATAAAGAATTCACATTAGATTCTAAATCAGATGAAATTTGTCTATCAAAAATAATTGAAATCATTAACATTTCCTTATTTCCTCGAGCCCAGTCAGATCGAATCTCAAAATAAAAATTCATTGATTTTCTATTTTCAAACGAGTGAATAAAGAAGCCCTCACTAACAGTCTGATCCATTATATTTGCGATTCGTAAAGATAATTGATCATCTAATAGGTTTTCAGGGTAAGAATAAAAAACTATAGGTCCAATTTTTCTATGAAAGTAGGATAATGTAGCAATGGTTTTCAAAAACTAAATCCCCACAAATGTTATGAAGTTCAACAAGCTGAATTAAATATTTAAATTCTAAAGCATATTAAATTAATATTTAAAGATTATATATATTTAAAGATAAATAAATTTAACTTTACTCAATATCTATAAGCCATAGTAGAGATTTCATATATCGAAGATTCATGTATAGTTTTAATTCAAAAAATATAAATTTCCTTCCCTAAAGATTATGTGTCCAATAAAATTAATAGGATTTGATTTAGATGATTGTCTTTTTGACTCGACAGGGCTCTCCGAAAGAGCACGCATTAAAGGAATTGATGCGATGATAGATTTAGGCTTAAAGTTAGACCGACAGAAAGCTATTACGTTATTACAAGAGATAGTTAATGAGTATGGTTCGAATTCTTCTAAACATTATGATTATTTTATACGGAGATTAAATAGAATCGAAAACTTTTCCATCTCTTTCAATCAACAATACAAGTACATTGCCGCGGCCGTTATGGCTTACCATCAAGAAAAAATCGATTCTCTAGTACTTTATGAGGATGTAAAGCCATCTCTAAAAAAGATTAGAGATATGGGAATAAAATCGGCAATAATCAGTGATGGTATACCTATTAAACAATATGAAAAAATCTTAAGACTTCAAATAGATGAATTAATAGACTTAATAGTTATAACTGATGAGGTTGGAATTAGAAAGCCCAATCCCAAGCTTTTTGAATACTTTTTGGAGAAGTTTGGTGTGAAAGGCAATGAGACTATTTATGTTGGAGATAACTTAGAAAAAGATATAATCCCAGCAAAGATCAATGGGATAAATACTATATATATACATCGTGGGGGCAAATACGATAAAGCTTTATCTAATCTAAAAATAACCAATGAAAACAAACCAGATTATGAAATCAGTCAGTTATATGAAATTTTTGATATCGTTTCTAAATTAAATAATAAAAATCTTTCAGATAGTTAAAAATGCTAAACGTTGCATGTATCCAACCAGAAATATTTCAAAATAAACATAAATGCTATTTAGAAATTGAAGATCTATTAAAAAAGTTACTTGAGGATAATAATAATTGTGAAATTGTTTGTCTTCCAGAAAGATGGATCCCTTACACGAGAGAAAAAGCACAAAACTTACAGAAAGAACGAGGTCAAGATTATCATTTTATCCAGAAGTTAGCAGGAGAGTATGGAATAAATTTTATTTCTGGAGCAATATGGGAAAAACGATCATCTTATAAAAAACCATTTATTACTTCTTACTTTTTTAATAAAAATGGGGAAGAGATTGGCCGTCAAGATAAAATACACCTATATTCGTACGAAAGAAAATACTTTGAGTCTTCATTTACTCTAAATATCTTCAAACTGAAAAAATTCAATTTTGCAATATTAATCTGTTTTGATATGGCTTTTTTTGAGACTCCAAGGTTAGCTTCTGAAAATAAGGCAGAAATTCTATTTTCTCCTACTCAGATAAGAGATTCAGGGCTCTTTAACTGGGACATTTATTTAAAAGCTCGCGCATTAGAAAATAGGATTCCAATTGTCGCCGCTAATACTTATGGAGATTTTATTAACAGAAAATTCTCGGGTAAAAGTAAAATCATTTCTTTTCAACCCGAACATTATTCTCCTTCACTACTAAAAGTTATTGAGGCCCCATATAGTTCAAATGGATATATCTATGATGAAATCGATGTTCAATTCGCTAATAAGCTAAGAAGGCAAAGATTAAATGAAAAAGTAGAAAAGAGTGAAATTAAAATAAATATCTTTTCTCAATAAACAACAAAATTCTTCAAATAATACGAATTTTCGATTAAAAATTTTAGTTTTACTTCCAGTCACCTCCCACTCTCTGAGGGGTTTAAATACTTACAATCAAATTAATTTTAAAAAATTAGAAAAATAATTTTTATAGAAAATGATCGTCAAACCCGAAGTTTATAATGAGTATGTTGGTCCTAAAGCTTTATTTGATATTAATTTTATTCCTCCAACTTTACTATATCGAGTTAGAGAAGAGAAAAACCTTAATTCTCTTTTATATGATTCGGTATCAGATAATTTCAGTTGTAGTGTTCTTTATCAGGGATTGCAAGGAATTGGTAAAAAATCAATAGTAAATAAAGTAATAAAAGATCTTATTTCTCAAAATGAATTAAACTCAAACATCTATGAACTTATCGTTGATTGTAAAGAAAAGGACTTACATGAAATTATTTTTAGTTTAATTACAGATCTTTCGCTTATATCTAGTTTTGAGTTAAATCTGGCATCATTTTTGAATTTTAATACTTCTGAGCTATGGAATACGTTTAAATTAGTTATAAGCAAAATTGAAAACCCATTGATTCTAGTTTTTAACAATATTGAGGACCTAAATCCCTCATATTTTAAAAAATTTCTAAATTATTGTCAAGAATCGAATACTACATTAATTTCCACAATAAATAAAGTAAATAGGACAAATAGTTTTGATCTTTTAAATGAATTTGATTATAAAAAAAAACTGGAATTTTACTCTTATTCTGAATTATTAGACATTCTAAGACAAAGAGTTGCATTGACTTTTATGCATGAAATCGATACTGAGCTGATTGAGTACATCACTGATTTAATATTTGAGCATTATGTACCTGTTCCAGGAAAAGGTATTGAAATCTTAAAGGAATTATATCCCCTTCTTAAAAATCCAAATCATAACCATAATTTAGATTGTATAAATATTATTCAAGATCAATTTGATCCTATTCAAGTTACAGACGAGTTTTCGCTACTCACTTATATTTCAGAAGGGGAACTACTTATGATTATTTTTTTGGATAATTTGGCAAACTTTTTCTTGAGTAAGTCTAACTACTACATATCTAATGAAGAATTAGAAGAACTTTATATTATTTCATGTGAATCGATAGAATATGATACCAATAAAACTCAATATTATAATATTGTTCGTAATCTAAAGAGCGTTGGTCTAATTAATCTCTCTAAAAAGGGTCTCCAAAGTGATAGATTCTCTGAATTTAATAAAGTTACTGAAGGTTCCCAATACTACTTAATTATTAATCCTAAACAACTCAAGGCAATTGTGGATGCCATATTTATTAAAGAATAACTTTCCTTCCACAGTAAATATTCCAAAAATCTTAACTATTTAAACAATGATTATATATATAGTTGTAATTATTCATTAATTTATAAAGAATCAAGAAATATACTTTGGTTTTAGAAATTGAGACTATTTCATATTTACTTAAAAATTTTTAGAAAGAAACTTGAATTAATTCGAGGATTAATGCTATGACACATATAAAAAAGATATCTATGTCTGGTTTTAAAAGTTTTGGCGACCGGACAGTAACAATAAGGCTCTCAAGTGGATTTACTTGTATTGTTGGTCCAAATGGTGCGGGAAAGTCCAATATTATTGATGCGCTTACCTT
>SDNW01000161.1 GCA_004524725.1 Promethearchaeota archaeon | reverse complement strand
TACGCCTTTGCTTTATACTGCTCGTACTGTCCCTTACTATTTTTTACCTTATAGGTTAAATCTTCGGTCTTGAACTTTATATCCGTCGGGGCGTCTTCGTCGATAAGCTCGACCTTCTTTTCGAGCATGCCCTCAAATACATTATTTTGCTGTTCTTCCCAAATCGAAAGACCCGCCTCGTCGTAAATCTTGAAACGGTGATTTAAATCGAATTTGGTCGTTCCGTACGAAGGAATGGGCTTCATTTCATTTTGAATTTTAGCGAACCCTTCCTGATAAGAGAGCTCATTGATTATGTTCTTGTACTTCGAATGGGAAATCTCTTCGTTGTCTAACGGTGCGAAGAAATCTAAAAATTCTTTTATTACTTTAGCTTTCTCTTCGGCAACTATCTGTTTATATGTTTCTTTAAGCGATTTTTTGGCAGAGTATTGAGCGTACGCACCATAGGCAGTGGCGGCGGTTCCAACGGCAATTATAACTTCAATGAAAGATATAAAAATTTAGGTGATATTCACATTCCAACCGATCAAGAAATTGACGATATAAGTAAGAAAATGGTTCGGTATTTTGTTCCCATTGACGCCACCGATATGTCGTGCAGATTATAAGGAGAATAAAGATAATCGATTTTTACTTACGCATGTTCTTTTAACTATGGATGGAATCGCTTTCCAAAAACTTGGTAAGAATCAGTTTTACTATTGGTATTCACGCCCTGAACACGAAATTATTTTTGGGAAGCAAAAGATAACCGTTGACGGATTTCAAAGATTCGAAAAAATACAAGATGTTGTTTCTCCGATTTATTCTGATGAAGATTTCAAGATAATTCAAAACATTTCTGAGATCGGTATTAACGAATTTATTGAACTTATTCGCATAAGTTATAACGCTGGTTTTAAAGAAGAAGTGCAATCAATTGTTGAAAAAGCCTTAGAACTAACATCTAAAGAAGAGAGAAAAAGTCTTCTAGAATTTAGAGCTGAAATAAAGTGTTAGTATATTCCAGTTTTTTAAACAAAACTTAGGCGACTTGATATTATTAAAATTAAGATCTAATAAGTAAAAAAATAGGAAAAAAAATTTATAATAATTCACTTACATTTTCTAAAAATGTTTTCCATTCAGCTTCGCTTAAATTAGGTAAGCTAAATCGAGCATTTGGATGGCTATATCTATCAAGATCTATTGTTTTTACCCAATTTGAAAAGTTCTTAATTCGACTCATAGTCTGGGACACATAATATACTATATGACCTCCGAAAATTGCCATTTCATATTGCCCCGCACCATCTAAACCCATCCAGTCTATATCGACTAGTCGTCCTGTAATATTTATCAATGACATATCATATAGTTTGTCAGCATTAATTTTGCCCTTTAAATAACTATATGCATGTCCTGTAGCAACTACATCGCAATCTAATTTATTAGCAATTTCAATGAAATAATCTGCAACTTTTTTCCCGTCGAGTTCCCATGTTAATGATTCTGCACCGATAACAAATACTTTCTTCTTATCTGGTGATTTTAAAAGATTTGCCATAACTTTTGGGTCAGAGACTGACGTACCCATTTCTGGCCCTGGTATATTCGCTTTTTGATATGGTCTTGCCATTTCTATCAATTTCCGCAGTTTTTTCAGTTTTATTTAATTATTTAAAACTATTGTTATACTTAGGTTTATTAAAAATAAATTAAAAATATTGTTTTTATCAAATTAAACTATATAAAAAAGTATAGATTTTGAAAAAGAGTGAACAAATAAATATGTGTGAATTTAAAATAATAAAAAAAAACGATGGTTCTCAAATCGGGGAGGATATTACAATATTAGGTTATACAGAAAAATTTGAATTAGTATTAAGGGATATACTTGGTGCTGGTGAGGTATTAGATTCTGCCCTAATTTTTGATGTTAATACATTAAATCAAACTACTACTGTGGTAGAACATCCGCTAATTAAAGATTTTTTAAAATTAATTATTAATTTAAATGACAATACAATAACTAAAATGGAAATTGAGAATTTCCAAACTAAACTAAATGAAATAAAACAATCGTTATAAAAATTACATTAGTACAAATATTATTCAAACTTTTAAGATTTGTAAAAACCTATTATTAAATTCTGTTAATAGTTTTTAACATTTTTAATAATTTTGACAACCACTCAAAAATTTACTTCTATTAAAATAAAATCTTTATAACTAATCATATCAATATAAGTTATAACAAGCTAAATTTATCTAATAAAAATAATTGTGTATATTATTATGTCAAAGTATAGTGAAAGATTCTGGAAAAAATCATGGGACGAAGGACTGGACGATATAGATCCTAAATTATTTGAAACATCTTATCCTGATGCGATTAGAAATTCACTTAAAAATCTTCCAAATAAAGTTGCGTTGGCATTTCAGGGCCTCGAATTTACATTCGGCGATTTAGACAAATATTCTAATCAATTTGCCAATATGCTAATTGAAAATGGATTTAAGAAAGGTGATGTTGTAGGAATAAATTTACCAAATATTCCTGAATATGTATACTCTTTTGTCGGCACGCTTAAGGCAGGATGTGTTGTTTCGGGAGTAAGCCCACTTTTATCAGATGTGCAAATGCATTATCAAATAAACGACTTAGGAAGTAGCGGAAATAACGTAGGATTAGTCACGTTAGACGCCATTTTTCAGCATAGATTGAAAAATATTGAAAAAAAATTGCCACAGCTGAAACTTATAATAACAACAAGCGTCATTGGTTCTTTTTCAAAGGAAGACCAAGCGAAAATTAAAGCAGTAAAAGATATTCCTTCGGGAGAAGTTACTCCATTAGAAGGAAAAACGGTTCTAGATTATCATGATGATGTTTTAGCGAAATACTCAACTGAAGATCCAGATGTTAAAATATCTCCCGACGATTTAGGTTTTATCCAATACACTGGAGGAACAACCGGCCCTCCTAAAGGAGCAATGCTTACCCATAGAAATATCGTATCCGACCTATTAATCATTCAGACATGGCTTGGTTGGGATAAAGGAACTGGAATTGCGTTATCTGGATTCCCTTTCTTCCACATTGCTGGATTATATTTCTGTGAGAATTGCATTTATTTGGGATGGACGCAGTGCTTAGTGCCCGACCCCAGAGACGCGCTATCTATATGTAATCAAATAAAACAGTATAAACCAACTGCCCTTGTAAACGTACCTTCACTTTTTCAGATTTTATTAAATTTTAAAAAATTTAAGAGATTAGATCATTCAAATCTAGAAGTTTGCATGTCTGCTGCTTCACCATTTCCGAAGGAATCTCAGAAACAATTAGAAGATATAGTCGGTTTGGGAAAATTATGTGAAGTGTACGGAATGACAGAAACATCACCGCTAACAACAGCAAATCCTTTTAAAGGTGAAAGAAAATTAGGCTCCATTGGCTTACCACTTTTAAACACAGAACTAAAACTGGTAGATCCTGATACGGGAGAAGAAGTGCCATTAGGAGAAGCTGGAGAGATTTGCGTACGAGGTCCCATGATAATGAAAGGTTATTTAAATAAACCAGAAGAAACTAAGAAAGCAATTGACGCTGATGGATATATGCATACTGGTGATGTGGCAATTATGGACGAGGAAGGATATTTAAGAATTGTCGATAGAACAAAAGATATGATTATCGTAGGCGGTTATAAGGTGTTTTCTTCGAAAGTAGAAGATGCTCTAACTAAACATCCTGCGATTGGAATGCTTGCGCTGATTGGAGTTCCTAATCCTGATCGACCTGGCTCTGAAATTGGCAAGGCTTTGATCCAATTAGATCCGGCCTAGGAATATGATGGCAACGAGAAGGCCTTAAAAGAGGCTATTATTAAGTTTGCGAAAGAAAATTGTGCTCCTTATGAAGTTCC
>SDNW01000043.1 GCA_004524725.1 Promethearchaeota archaeon | reverse complement strand
ATATTAGCTTGATCATTGATATAAGTTATATCTATTCCCCCTGTGGTTAATCCAAATGCACACGTAATATTAGCGCCTAAATCTACGTATTGATTGATATTACCATATATACTACCAGTAGTAGATTGCAATAGTATAGAACTGTCTTGTGTAAAAGTTAAATTATCTGTATTATAAGTAATTGACCCCGTTGTCACTATTCCAGTAAGATCATCACCTAAAACACAATTCTCAAGACTTAAAAGTAATGAACCAGTTGTAGTTCCAGAATCAAATCCATTAGTATAGTTAGTGTGTTTACCTATGACACTCGCCTTTCCAGTAGTACTTTTGACACTCAACATACCTTGAAAGTTAGTATTGGATGAAGTATTTAACAAAACCTCACCAGTAGTCGTATGCAAAAGAGTATTATTTAGAATTATATTTTCAGGTACGTTCATTTTTAGGGATCCAGTAATGATATGAGCCGCAATATCATAGATTACATCCGTTCTTAGAGTAATTTTTATATCAATATTATAAGATTTAAACCAATGGGATGGATCAAACCACACATCAGGTATTACATTCAGATCGAAAGTTGCTGGACTTGAAGAATTATCCCACCATTCTGTGTAGGGCGTAAGGAAATCTAGGTATGTCTTTCCAGTCATAAATAAACCCGAGATGGCTATGGAGACTTCAATTTGGGCGTAATAGGGAGTATTTGAAGTATTATATTGAATTTCAACTCCTCCTATATCCGCACTCAACAATAACTCCTCAATAGGAGCAGGAGAACTTGGTTCATAGTAAAAATTAAAAGAATCTTGAGTGGATCCCATAGTTGCAAAACCAGTTATGATAAATCCTAAGAAACCTCCGAGCGCAAGCGCAACGATAAATATCACAATAATCGCAATTTTTTTCATGTTAAAACCATTTTTTTCGATAAATAATTAGTTTATTAAGATAGCAATTCAACAACTCTATTTAAATAAAATTTAGACTGGTTTTTAATTAAAATTTTCCAACTAGAAATTATAAGCCTATAAAAATAGGTCAGAGCGGTAAATTGAAGAAATCAACCGCATTCTTTACTGTTATTTCACTAACTTCGTTTTGAGAAGTATTATGTGAGTATGCGATTGCAGCGATTGAATATCTCACGTTCGAAGGAACGTTTATAGGCCCTCTCAAAAAGGGATGTTGATAATAACTATCCGTTTCTGTAAGCAGATTTGTAAGTGGAACCTTTTCCGTATTTTTTCTCCATTCTTTATTACCATAGGCAGAGCTAGGGACAGAGAACATAAAGCCTTGCTTAGAAAGGGGTATAGAGTACTCTTCTGGTCCAGAGAAGCAATGCCACATAACTTTTTTTGGATTGATGTTGAATTCGTCTAATATGTTAATTATTTCCTTAGTTGCTCCATCAGATTTATTATAGCGATGTTTGGGATTACTTCTATCCATCTCATGCGTAGCAGCATTTCTTACGTGTAACACATATGGCTTTTTGTATTGTTTGGTGATTTCGAAGATTTTTTTTAGCTCTGAAACTTGCTTTTCTCGCTTGTCAAGTGATTTTGCATGATGGAAATCCAATCCTATCTCACCAAAAGCTAATACTTTTGAATTGTTCTCTTCTATAAAATTAACCCATTTATTCCATTCTATTTGATATTTCTTATCCGAAGTATAAGTGACTGTCTGGGGTGCCCAACCACAAGTAAATCCGTAATTAGTTTTATCTTCTAAAAAGATCAAGGTCATTTTCAAGGTATTATTATCAATAGTACTAGTTATGAGATATTTTCCTCCTAACCTAAAAAAATCTTCATATTGTTCTGAATTGGAAGGAAGCTTATCGTTTTTTGAAGGTCGAGGAAATGGTAAATGACAATGAACGTCAATAAATTCGAGATTCTCTTCTGGTTCTGGCACCTCGATCTTTTTAGGCATAGTCTCAACACTTTTAAACATAAATTGAACTACTTATATCAAATTTTCTGAGAAATTTAATACTTATGAAATAACATTTCGCTGTAATCCAAGAAAATATCGTTTAAAATAAATTTTTATATCATTTTTTTCATAAGAAAGGTATAATGATAAGTCAAATCACATCAAAATTAGAGGAATTAGAAGCAAAAAAATCGGCTTTATCTCCAAGGATAGAAGAAATAGAGGAGAAACGAAATGAAGAGTTAGCAGAAGTAAACAAAAAATATGATCATTTAGTTGAAGATGCCTCAATTGAAGTTGAGAACTTTGAGAATAAGATTATGAACGAGATGATAGATCTTTTTGTTAAAGTGGTCATGGAGGAATTTGACGCAAAGAGAAGTACAAGTGATTATGTACTTACTGATAAATTTAAAGATTTTAGGGAAGAGATTACTAAAATAAAAATCTTTCCACAAGAATTAGTTGAACGATTGGATAAGGTCATTGAAGGTGATCCTGTAGAAAAAATTGCCTATGACATTGAAAAAATTGAGAGTAAATATAAAAAAATCTAATTTTAAAAGAGGATATTCAAAACAAGTGATAATATTATGGAAAAAAAAAATTTGTTTATTCTTATTAGTTTTGTTTTATCAGTTTGTCTTTTTACTGTTATTATTATCCTTTACTTAATCGATCAAATGAATATACCTGGATTTCCAGGGAGCCTCATTCCGATGGAATATGTAAATTTCTTCATACATGTATTACCAGGAACTATTTTTACAGATCTTCTCTTGTTATATTTCTTCCCAATCGTGGTGTTTGCGATTTATATATTGATTGCTCCGATTTTAGTTCAAATTTTATACAAAATCTATGACTTCACATTCATATTTCGCAATAGACCCCAATATGGTATAATACAAGGCGGAACAAAAATTAAAGCTACCAGTATCATCTATAGAGCTGTATTAGTTAGTCTTTTTGCATTTGGTACTACCACTCTCATGGTACAGCTTGGAGTGGGTGATATATTTCGTGCTACTGCAGGACCTGGGGCTCCAGCGCCGCTCATTAGCGCAGAAAATATATTTTTCGGAACTTTCTTTTTCACACCCATATCTTTGCTCCTTTTCGTGCCAATATGGCTCCTTGAAGATTGCGGTCTAGTTGGATATCGCTCTTTTAAAGATCAGCGTAAAATACCGGTCATTCAGGGACTTTTTAAATGGTATATGAATGTCATTGAAGTTTATACGGGTTTATCCACCATCTATGGCTACTTTATTCTTATAATCAATACCTTTGGATATTTTGTGGTCTCCTCTTCATTTACTGATCCCGCAATTTTAACGCCAATAATCTTATTAATCTTGCCTTTAATTATCACGGGGTTATTTGCGATTCCGTTATATTTCTATGAGAAGAATCTTGGGAAGATTAAAAAACGAATTCAATTAAGACTTTTTAAATATAATATTCCAATCATCGATGTTCCCGCATACGAGCAGATGATGAATCGTGAGAATAAAGAGTAATATCGCGATATTAGAATCATAAATATCTTATATTTCCTCTTAATTGATTAAAAAAGGAAATTATGGTTCTATCTATGGAATTAATAGAAGAAGAGATTGAAATTTATAATTCAAAAATGCGATTACTAAGTTGGTTATATGATGAAATTAAGATTCAACAAGATATTTCGAGAGATCTTCTTAATGAAGAAGGCCAAAAACTTCCACTTAATCTATAAATATAGAATGATAATAAAAATAATAGAAATAAAAAAATATTAAACCACATTTATGGTCTTATTCAGTAATCTTTTCTTTTAATTTTTCATCCATAACTTTTTCTAATTGTTTCTCTAATTTTTTAATGTCCTTATCGAGATCCTTTATTTTTGACTTTTTTTCTTTATCGATATTAGTTAGAAGGTCTTTCAAATCTTTATCTTTGCCTTTTACATAATTATCATATTGTTTCGTTAATGATTTTACCTCTACTGAAAGTTTATCTCGTTTCTTGACCCATTTATCTGCCTCTTCTTTAGCTTCCTTAAGTTCTATTTCTGCAGCATCTAATCGTGTCTTGGTCTCATTGATTTTATCATCCCATACGCCTTCAATCTTTTTTTCTGCACCCGCTTCTTTTTTTGCGGCATCTTCTTCAATTCGGGTAATATCATCCTTCTTATCACTAATTTCCGTTCGAATTTCTTCTTCCGACATAATCACAGAACCTTTTTTATTTTACTTATTCTATTAGGTCTTGTTATGTTTATTATGTTAAAAATTTTGTTTCTCAAATTGAAAAAGTGATTAACTATAAATTGTTTAAAGTTTATATCTTAAATCATTAAGAACAGAATTGCTAGATGCATTTTCCTATGAATAATGAAAAGATTTTAAACGATTTAGAAGAGATTGTTGGAAAGGACTTTGCTTCAAACAGAGAGGAGGAACTATTTATATATTCCTTGGATCCAGGGGCATCCCTTCCGAGAGTAGTGGATTTTGTGGTTATGCCTAAATCTGTTGAGGAAGTTCAAAAAATAGTGAAACTTGCTAATAAAGAAGGCATACCTATAGTTCCCATGGGCGGAGGATTAACATTAAGTGGATTAGTGCTACCCGTGCATGGAGGAATTGTCTTAGATATGAAACGAATGGATAATATAATTGAAATCAATGAAATGAGTAAATACGCACTTATAGAGGCAGGAGTTACCACAGGCCATTTACTTTCTTATTTGAACGAAAATTATCCCAATCTACAACCTCCCGTTCCAGATGCACCCTCTGCGGCAACTGTTGCAGGTAATGTGTTAATTCATGGTTCAGGTTATTTATCACAAAAATATGGTGACCATGGTTCTATGATAAATGGATTAGAGGTGGTTTTACCCAATGGCGATATTTGTAAAGTGGGTTCTTGTGCCCTTTCTGATTATTGGTTTACGAGAGGGCCTATACCTGATCTAATTGGATTATTTACGAGCTCTTTCGGGACTTTAGGAATCGTAACAAAGCTTTCCGTCAAATTATTTCATAAACCCAAATTCAGAGATGTGGTTTTTGGATTAGCAACAGATTTTGAGGATATTCCCAATATTCTATCAAAAGTCACCGAATCGGGCTTAGCTGAGGATGTATTACTTGGAATGCAAGATAAACCCGATTGGATGAAGGGCTATATTTTTGTGATAGTATATGTCACCGGGGAATCAGAAGATGAAATAGATACGAATGCCAAGGTTCTAAAAAAGATTTATCGTAAAACAAACGCAAGGTATATGAAAACCCCTCCCAGGATTCGAGAAATTTATATGGAGAAACCAATATTTGCAGCAACTGCTGCAGATTTTAGAAAAGGGGGAGGTTTTGAATATGTGGGAGCTTTTTTACCGATCGAGAACCTACCGAAAGCATTTAAGGGAGGAGCGGAAATCTCTAAAAGACACGGAATTATCCCCACCATTGGATCACGACTTATCGGACAGAGCCATAGTGCAATGGCTTTTTTCTCATATTCATTTAATCGTGCCGATCCAGACGATATGAAGAATGCCAGAGAGGCGCTTCACGAAACTAATCTTTTAGCGTTGGAATTGGGAGGCATTCCTTGGAAAGCGGAATTAGCGGGTCAAAAGCTTATCCTTGATAAAATGGACCCAAATTATAAAAAGTTATTTAAAACTATACGCGACACCTTGGATCCTAATCATATCATGAATCCAGGAAACTGGGAGGTAGAATAAGTGATGACAGTACAAACTGAAAAAGATTGGAAAGATATCATCCATCGATGTTTCAGATGTGGCTATTGTAAGTTTACGCATGATTATTCTGATTTTAATTGCCCGAGCTACAAGAAATTTCGATTCGAGACTTACAGCACAGGTGGACGGTTATGGCTGGCATTCGGAGTAATTAATGGTGATATCGAGTGGAGTGAAGGAGTAGCTAACGTATTGTATGCTTGTCCAACTTGTGGCAATTGTATGGAAAATTGCCGATTTGACAAATTTAATTTTATGCTCGTTGATTTTATTGAAGCAGCTCGCGCTGAAGCAAATAGGCAAGGATTCTGTCCGGAAAACCAGAAATTCCTTTTAGAACGGACCACGAATGAAAATTATTTTAATCCTTACGCTGAAGAAAATTCTGATAATGAAGAACTAAAAAAGCAGTATAATCTACCTGATGAAGCGGAATGGGTTTACTTTATCGGATGTACAAGCAATTATCGTCAGAAAGATCTAAGGGATGCAACTCTGCGATTTCTAAAAAAAGCAGGTATTAACTTCACGTTGATCGATGAACATTGTTGTACAAGTCCGCTTTTAAGAACTGGTCAACTTTCTCCTGTTACAGAATTCATGAATTATAACCTTCAAAAGATTAAAGAAGTTGGAGCAAGTAAAGTAATTACCTCCTGTGCGGGTTGTTATCGAACTCTAAAAAATGACTTTGCAAAACATGATGCAGAACATGATTTAGAAATAATACATACTTCTGAATTGATAATACAACTCTTAAAGGAAAAAAAACTGAAATTTACCTCAGAATTCAATAAAACTGTGACATATCACGATCCCTGTCATTTAGGTCGACACTCTGGGTTATATGAAGAACCAAGGGAAGTGTATAAACAAATTCCTGGACTTGAATTAGTAGAAATGAAACGAAATCGAGAAAACGCGTGGTGCTGTGGTGCTGGGGGCGGAGTGAAGATCGGATATCCAGATTGGTCGATCGAGATTTCCAAGGAAAGATTAGAAGAAGCGAAAGAGACTGGTGCGACTATTGTATCATCCACGTGTCCATTTTGTCGAACGAATTTAAGTGATGCAAATAAGGCATTCAATATGGGATTTGAAGTATTAGATCTTGTAGAAATTATAGATCAGTTAGACTATGAAATAAATGAATAAAAAAGAATAAAAAAAATTAATAATCTAATTTTTCTCCTAAAGCAAGTCTTGCTAAATCGCTAATAAAATAAGATTTCATTCCTTTAGCAGTTACCTTCCGGTCTAAAGTATCCTTGCACATAGGGCAATTAAAAATGCAAACTTCTGCGCCATGATCTATCATATCTTGGACATTTTTATTTTGAGTCTTACGTACCATATCTTTGTGACCTCTCATTGCAAATGGGGCTGCGCAACATAGTCCATTCTCTCGATCATATTCTCTTTCAACCCGTTCTACTCCGATTAGTTCACAGATCTTATCTAAAATCTTATCTGTCTCTGGAACATATCGATTGGAGCAATTTCTTTGATATGCCGCTTTTAAATTTAGTTTCGTAATCTCTGATTCATGCTCTTTTAGATACTTGTAGACATACTCATAAATATGGACTGGTTTAAAGGGAACCTCAAGGTTATTTCTCTGTAAGTATGAAGTAAATAATCCATAACATTCATCATGCCAACATATAACTTCCGTCTCTTTAGTAATTCCCGTTTTTACGAAATTTTCTAGAATTGTAGGGACTCGTTCCTTTATAATAGATGGTTTTGCGACATGTTGATAGACTAATTGGCAAAAGAAATGCAGTCCCCCAACAGATTGTAGGTTATCGAACATAGGTCCACTCATTTCTTTTGCGTTCATTTTGGGAAAAGCACATTTATTCAAGACTGGTTTTTCAGGATCAATGGGACGAGGTTCAAATTTTCCCTTCGCCTGATACATATCAATTGAGTTTTGAGCAACTGCGGGTAAAATATTTTGCGAAGCGTATTTTTCTTGTAATTCATTTATAAGATCAAATGGATGAGAATTATAAGGGCAATATTCATCACAAGCAAAACAGAGCATACAATCACTTAGAATCCGACAATCCTCATCTTCTTTTACCAGCTTCTCAATTTGAAGTCTTGCCTCATCAATATTTTCAAAATCAATCCATTGACATTTCATCATACAGTCAATAGTTTCACATTCAGCACAATACGATTTGTCAAACAAATTTTTTTCACTTTTACCTTTAAGATATTATAATTACTTATGAAAAATGAGAAATATATAATAAATGAAATGATTTAAGAATATGTTTAGATTAATCCTCTAAAATGAATTCCCATGCGCAATAATATTGTTTGGGATGGGAATCAGGGGGACAACAAATACAATTAGTCTTTATTCGAGGATCAATAGTTTTCGCAAAATCTCCATACTCTATTAATCCCACCGGTTTACATGGAAAATCTGGAAGACCTCTACTATTACGCGCATATTGAACTCGACAGTTATTCATACGAAACACACATCGTTTATCAGAGATTTCTACGATTTCCTGAACGTTAATATTCGCATACACGCGATATTTTAGCGCTTTCACTAACCCAGCAATACCACTATGTTCAGGGATATTAAACCGCTTCATGATCCGTTTTGCTTCGATTACTGTAAACCTTTTCCATTGATCTACATCTAATTCTATTGCTCTTTCTAATCCATATTCTCTTTCGACAGTTTGAAACCAGGTTCCATCTATTGCCAGCCAGTTTTTAGAAAGATCTTCGATATAATCAAGTAATTCCTCTTTTGAAAGTCCGAGTAAATCTTCTCTCATATTTATACCCTATTTTTTGATAGATTAGAAAATATAATAAACCAAAAAAATAATTTTATTTTTTCTGAATTCCATCAACCATTGCTCTATTTTTATACGAAGCTTTTATATACGAAATGTTTAAAATACGTTAACTTTTTTTCCTATACTTTTCTTTATATTATTGTATAGAGACAATGAGGATTACCCAAATAATAAAAGTAAAAGCAAATAGTCTAAATTTTATTTAAATTAAATAAATTCACATAATAATTTCATATTACTTGGAGCTTATCTAATAGATGGCCTTAAGAGATAAACTAGAATTAATATTCATTCCATCATCGTATTGGAATGATCCTTTAAGCAACTTCAAATTATTTTCAAAGGAAAATACTCTTTTAAAATCTTCAAGTTTCTTCTTTATGTGGACAAAAATTAAAAATTCTGAAGGAGAATTGAATGAACATATTAAATTTGCATTTCCTTCCATACCATCTGAAAAATTAGTGAGTTGTCAAATTAATTTAGCTTTTCCTATGGAAAATTCAGATTTTTTTGAAGTTACTACAGCTACAGGAAAGATTGTTCCTATTATTCCAATGATGAGATTGCTATATACCATGGAGCTAATTGATACTACTTATGAAGATAAAATGGGATATAGTAATTCTGTTAAAACTTGGTCATTTTTAGCGAAATTTTTATTCGAATTACTTAACCAAGGTCAGTTTGTTCCTAAAATGGAAAAGTATACTTCAATAAATCACAAGAGTTCATGGAAACCGCTTTTAAAATCTGAAATTGCTCGATCGCGTTTCAATTCAATATTAAATTGGAGTTCTTGGACGTCTTTTTGTCTTCCTACGGATTTTATTGCGACAAATGGAGCATTTAAATCGAAAGGTTTATGGCATCCTTCTTACCTTTTCTCTTTGTTTTTAGATGACGTAGGAGATAGTGTTATAAGGTCAATTTTAAACCAAAAAGATTTTTTATCATTTCAGGAATATTATAGCTCTGAAATTAAAAGTGAAGCCAAAAAGGATTTCAAACCATCTTGGGACTATAAGTTTCTTAAATCACTTATTTCTAAAGATGGTTTATATAAAATAGAGGGTTTTCATGAATCTATTTTACCTAATTTAGTCCAAAGCTGGACTCAGTCTGTTCAAAGGACCCTATTTAGACAAGATTTCTCGATTAAACTAGAACTTAAATATCATACTGGGGAGGAAAATGGTTGGCCATTATCCATATTTTTAATTTTGGGAACAAAATCCTTACCATTAGAGAAACTCTGGGCAAGTAAAAGCATAATTCATAAAGAATTAAAAGATCTGGGTGAGAAAGAAGGTTATTATATAGAGTATATTTTAAGAGCTCTAGGAAGAGGAGTTAAAGTCTTCCCTCCAATAAAGAGAGCGTTAGAAAGTTCACTTCAAAGCACCATATATTTAACAACTGAAGAAATAATGAGTTTTTTAAAATATCCAAGAGATATTTTGATACAAAGTGGATTTAATATCGTACTTCCAGATGTTTTTAAAAGAGGGGGAAAACAAAGGTTGACTAGCACGATTTTAATTCGTTCCAGAAAGAGTAAGAAACAACCAAAAGGTGTTTATTCTGCTTTACCTTCTCTATTCGATATTAATTCAATGTTAGAGGTCAACTGGGAAATAAACATAGGAGAGAAGAAACTATCACAAGATCAAATCGATCAAATTATTACATCCAATCAACCGATTATTAATTTAGATGGCGAATGGATTCTAATAGAACAAGAAGATCTTTCTGAATTAAAAACTCTTGAAAAACCAAAAATCCATACCTACATGGATGCATTAAGACTCGGGATGACGGGAAAAATCCAATCAGAACAAGGAAACGAGTATGAAGTAATTATTGAAGGTGATTTTAAACGAATAGTTGAAAATATCTTAAAAATCGAAAAATTCGAATCTATTCCCGTGTCCTCTTTATTTAACGGGAATCTGAGACCATATCAAAAAGAGGGAGTAAATTGGATAGCTAATCTGGCAAAATTTAATTTTGGATTATGCTTAGCAGATGATATGGGACTTGGTAAGACAATTCAAGTAATTGCCTTTCTATGTCATTTAAAGGATTTATTTCCTGACAACTCGGGAAGCTACCTAATAATTTGTCCCACTTCGATTTTATTTAATTGGCAACGTGAATTAGCTAAATTTGCTCCATCCCTTGAAGTTACCCTTCATCATGGCCCCAATAGAAACCGGGATCTAAATAAAGTCCATGAATTTACAAAACCCCATCAAATTTATCTTACTTCATATGGAACGATCAGAAATGATATTAAAATATTGGAGACAATTCAATTTAGCGGAATTATTGTAGATGAAAGCCAAAACATAAAAAATTATTATTCCCAACAAACACTTGCCATAAATAGGTTAAGAAGTCAATTTAGAATCTGCTTAAGTGGTACACCTATAGAAAATCGGTTGTTAGAGTTATGGTCGCTCTTTAATTTTCTAAATCCCGGTTTATTGGGAAATAGAAGAGATTTTAATGAAGAATATATAATTCCCATTGAAAGATTTCAAGATCAAAAAGCAATAGACAAATTAAAATTAATTATTAATCCATTTATCTTGCGTAGAGTAAAATCAGATAAATCTATCATCAAAGATCTTCCAGAGAAAAATGAAATGAAATTATATGTTGAACTTACTGAAGAACAATTAAAATTATACGAGAATCTCGTGGAAAATACGCTACAAAAATTAGAACTTTTGATGGATGATAAAAGAAAGGATAAAGGACTTATCTTAAGCTTATTAGTAAAACTGAAACAAATATGTAACCATCCCTTTCAGTATCTTAAGAAAGATATTGATTCGATGAATATAAAAGAAGATCTGAAAGAAATCATTTCGAAATCTAAAAAGTTAAAAAGACTAATCGAAATGGTTGATGAGATAATTTTAAATGGCGAAAAAGTTTTGATTTTTACTCAATTTACTCAAATGGGAAATATACTAAAAAAGGTACTTGAATATCAATTTAATTTAGAAATATTATACTTTCATGGTAGCATCGCAGAAAATAAAAGGAAAGAAATAGTTGATCAGTTTCAATCGACTAAAGTAGATAGCCCTCCCATATTGATTCTATCATTAAGAGCTGGAGGGACAGGATTAAATTTAACTCAAGGAACAACGGTTATTCATTATGATAGATGGTGGAATCCCGCCGTAGAAAATCAAGCAACAGACCGCGCATATCGTATTGGTCAAAAATCCGTTGTTAATGTGTATAAATTCATTTCTAAAGGAACCATAGAAGAAAAAATAGACTTATTATTAGAAGAGAAAAAAGATCTAGCGGATATGATTGTTAGCACGTCTGGAGAGGCTTGGATCACCGATCTTGATGGTGAACAGTTAAAAAAGTTATTCATTTTAAGTAGTTAGCTGATGGAGTGAATTATTTGGATAATAGGAAAAAAAAATTTATGGAAAATAGACGTTCAAAGAATAATGCACCTCAAAAGAAAACAGAATATGAACGAAGGCACACACGGGAAGAAGTCGAGCAGATCAAAAGAGATTTGATTAATTATGCTAAAACGTTTTGGGGTCAAAAATGGATTCATTCTAATTTGCAGATAGGTCGTCCATTTAGGATGCAGAGAGGGATAGAGTATGCTAATGATGAAAGTCGGATAGATAATGTGTCTATAAGCAAAGGTCAAATTTTCGCAACGGTACAAGGTACAATTCCTACACCATATCGAGTAAAAATTAACTTTGAAATAATACCTGAAGAGGGTTGGCAAAAAATCATTAAGAATTTAGAGAAATATCCATTAAATCTGATTGAAATGCTTGAAGGAAAAATGCCTTTGGATATTGTGTCCTTATTCGAAAATAATGGATATTCCCTTTTTCCAACAACCGAAAAAAAGATGGAGGCAACATGTTCTTGTCCTGACAAAGAGATTCCTTGTAAGCATATTGCTGCGGTAATATTATATATTGCTCGTGTTCTTGATTATGATCCCCTTATATTGTTAGAATTAAAAGGCAAATCAAAAAAAGAATTATTAAATGATTTACAAGTAGTTCCTCTTGGTGATGGTGATAAAAATCCAGAAATCAAGTTAAAAAAAGAGGATAATGAACATACTTTTAATGTTCCAAGGATGAAAGTTCACGATTTAGTTAAAGAACATAAAAAAATCAAAGAAAAAGTTTATTCTTTAAATTTTTCCATTAAAAAACCGGGAAAATTGATTGAGACGATAGAAAATTTAGGATCTCTTCCAAATGTTGAAACAAAAGCCTTTGAAATTGTTTTGAAAGATATTTACAAGAAAGTTGCATTTTCCAGTTATAAGATGTCTCTAGATTAAAAGGAATATTTAATAAGCCCGAAACGTAAAATCATAATCATTCTTGTATTAATTGGCAATATCAGTTTATGCAATTAATCCTAATTTCATAGAAGCGTTTGAGCAAACATGTTAATTTTATCTCGGATAACCTTTTCTGAGGTAATGTTCCTGAACATCAATATTTGCATACACACGATATTTTAACGCTTTTACTAAAGCGGGAATACCTCCGTTTTTAGGGATATTAAATCGCTTCATTATACGCTTCGCTTCAATTACCGTAAACCTTTTCCATTGATCTACATCTAATTCTATTGCTTTTTCTAATCCATATTCTTTCTCGACTGTCTGGAACCAGGTTATGGTTTTAAAGAAATCTTTAATAATTTCCATCTATGACCAGCCAGTTTTTAGAAAGATCTTCAATATAATCGATCAATTCCTCTTTCGATAGTCCAATTAAATCTTCTCTCATGTATTTATACCGTATTTTTTGATAGATTAGAAAATACAATACAGCAAAAAAATCATTTTATTTTTCGAGCAAAACAAAATTAAAGAAAAAAAAGAAGGTTTGATTTATTAAGGGCTATGTGTCCCGTCGCCATCGTATATGGTCCAACTAAACGTATCCACAATATATTGTCTCGCGTCGGCGGGAGCACCGGGTGATGTACACTGAGAGTTCCCCACATTGAAAGTCACCCCGTTTTGTAAGGTTAAACTCGACCACCCGAGTAACAGACTATCATAGTTTGCAATTGATAATGTAACACTAAAGAACATATTATACATACCTTCAACATTTAAAACATTCCAATTACCCAAATTCTGGTCGAAAGAGGAGGCTTCAGAAAACATAGCGATCATATTTTCCACATTTGATACATCCCAAGCACTTATATTCTGATTAAAATTTATTGAATGATCGAACATAAAACTCATATCTGTGACATTAGATACATCCCAATCTCCTATATCTTGATTAAATGCATTGGCATATCTAAACATAAGCCTCATATCTATGACATTAGATACGTTCCAGTTACCAATATCTTGATTGAAACTTGTAGCCCAGTCAAACATACGGTACATATTAGTCACACTTGACACATCCCAGTTTCCTATCAACCCGTTAAAACTACTAGCTTCTGAAAACATACAACTCATACCAGTCACCTTTGATACATCCCAATCTCCAATATCTTGATTGAAAGCATATGCTTTAAAAAACATTCTTTCCATATTTCTAACCCTTGAGACGTCCCAATCCCCAATATCCTGGTTAAAAGATGAAGCACCATTAAACATGTAGCTCATATCTTCTACATTGGATACGTCCCATGCTCCAATATCTTGATTAAAGTATTTAGCATCCCTAAACATATTATCCATACTAACTACACCAGACACATCCCAATCACCTATATTTTGATTGAAAGAATCCGCATCTGCAAACATATTCCTCATATTAGTAACATTTGATACATTCCATTCACCTATATCTTGATTGAAAGAATCTGCATAAGCAAACATACTATTCATATCAATTACATTTGAAACATTCCATCCAGTTATATCTTGATTGAATGGTGTACCATAAAACATATATTCCATATTCAAAACCTTGGAAACATCCCATTCTCCAATAGTTCCATTGAATTTTGTAGCCACATTAAACATATGATTCATATCCGTAACACTGGATACATTCCATCCTCCTATCTCTTGATTGAATACTTCAGCACCCTCAAACATCCCACTCATATCTATAACATTGGAAATATCCCATTCTCCTATATCTTGATTAAAGGAAATCGCATGCAAAAACATACTACTCATATCAGTGACACTTGAGACATCCCAATCACTAATACTTTGATTAAATGCATCGGCGTATCTAAACATATTTTTCATATTAATTACACTCGAGACATCCCACTGACTAATATCTTGATTGAAAAAATCTGTATTTCCAAACATAGAGTTCATATCAGAAACACTTGATACATCCCATCCTCCAATATTTTGATCGAAAGAAGAAGCTCCAGCGAACATATAGCTCATATCCTTAACACTTGATACATCCCATCCTCCAATATCTTGATTAAAAGCAGAAGCATAAAAAAACATACATCTCATATCTTCTGCGTTAGAAACATCCCAATCCCCAATATCTTGGTTGAAGTAATCCGCATCACTAAACATATAGCTCATATCTTCAACATTTGCTACATTCCAGTTGCTAATGTCTTGATTGAAAGCTCTTGTAGAATCAAACATATAACTCATATCTTTTACGTTTGACACATCCCATCCCCCGATACTTTGATTAAAGTAAGTCCATTGGAACATATGACTCATATCTTCAACATTCGATACATCCCATTGGTTGATATTCTGCAAATTATCAGTTTTAAGGGTATAGCATGAAGTAAAAGCTAATCTTAGATTTGTTGTACCTGTCAAATCTAAAATATCGGTTGCAGTAATGATAAGATTAGAACACCCAAAAAAGTATCCCCCTGAGTTGCTTAAACGTAGATCTCCCCACTGTTCGATTTCGATGAGTTTTAGTTTATCTCCTTCATTATTGAAACTCCAGCCGATAATTTGTCCCGTTATGTTAATCATATACAAACCTTCTGAAGAGTATGTATGCGTTACTTCTGTTTGATCCCAGCTAGTTATTATATCAACAGTATCATCACCCCAGTCAACATAGAAATTATACGTTCCCGAAGAATCCAAAGGCAATTTTACTTGATTGCTATTACTTGAGCCGGAACTTGTTAATGTGGTATTCCACGTAGATAAAAATGGGATCCCTATAATAGGGTCATTTCCATCACCTGCATACGGAGGTTGCATAAAAACTACTAACAATCCAATGGAAATCCCAGCTGTAATTAAAATGGCAACGATTAAGGCAAGATTTTTTTTCTTATTCATTTAAATCATCTTTTATGTTATTTTTTAAAATTTTGATTAAGAAATATTCAAATTTCCGCTCTCTTATGGATATAGTTGCGAAAATTTCATGAAAGTTTCAAGTATAAATGCGATTGTTGATACTTACATTTAATAATTCAGTAAAAGATGGAATTAATTATTCTTTCTGTAGTAAAATCTGAAAACAGCTTAATTTTCTCTCGATAGTCCAACCAAATCTACTCTCATGTATTTATACCGTATTTTTTGATAGATTAGAAAATACAATACAACAAAAAAATCATTTTATTTTTCGCACAAAATAAAATTAAAGAAAAAAAATAAGGTTTGATTTATTAAGGGCTATGTGTACCATCGCCATCTATGATAGTCCAATTAAATGTATCAACAATATATTGTCTGGCATCGGCAGGAGCACCTGGTGACGTACACTGAGAGTTCCCTGCATTGAAAGT
>SDNW01000160.1 GCA_004524725.1 Promethearchaeota archaeon | reverse complement strand
TGAACTCTATATTTATTTTACTTTTAATATTTATAAACCATGAAACCTAAAAATTTTAAAGATATTGTATATTATCATTACTATCATTTTATAGCTCTTGAGTAGTATAATATTATGGCACGAAGTCAAGCGCGAAGCAAAAGGAAATTTACTGGAAAAAAATATAACTATTTTCGCAAGAAACGGAAACGAGAACTTGAGCGCCCTCCTATAGAAACAGAAATGGGCGATTTAAAAAAGAAAAAACAACGAACATTAGGGGGAAATTATAAATTAAAGTTGTTCTCAACTAAATACATTAATGTTACGGACCCCACATCCAATAAAACTTCAAAAGTTAAGATCCTACGATTTGAAAGTAACCCCGCGTCAAAAGATTACAATCGAAGACATATATTGACCAAAGGAACGATTGTAGAGACCGAATTAGGAAAAGCAAAAATTACCTCCAGACCAGGTCAGCATGGAGTTTTGAATGCGGTAGTAATAAAGGAGTAACTTTTTCTTAAGATAGCGAGAGAAAATTAATGGCTTCATTTTTCTTTGAATCCTCGATTAATCAAATCGAGTAGATTAAAGTGTATTTTGTTATTCTTGAATTTTTATGTTTTTGACATTTGCTTTTTTGCCATCGATAATTTCAGTGTTTTTGCTTTTACAAAACTTACATTGAAATAGCTGTAACCCTGTTAACTGTGCCTCTTGATTTAACGTCACGGTTGAAATCTTATTGCAATCTCGACATCGAATCTTTCCGGGTACAATTTCAATCTTTAATTCTGCACCTTCGGCTATTGAGCCTTGTGTAGCCATCATAAATGACTGTTTTAGTAGATCAGGAACAATTAATGTTAATTCCCCTATCTCAAGATATACTTCTGAGATCTTTTTGGCATTATATTTTAAAGCAGTAGCTTCTGCGACCTTAAAGATATTATACGCAAATGCAAATTCGTGCATAGTCGTGAATGCCCTATTTATTGCCTTTTTTCAATTCTTTTGCGATTTCAATTAAAACCTTTGACTTTTTCTTACCTTTTGTATCAATTAAAACCCTTCCCGAATCGTCCCACCACGTTTTGGGATATTTATAGACATTTTCTTGTTGAACATCATATCCTAAACGTTTTGCAGCAGTAGCTATATCACTTGGTTTTACTTTATCAACCGCAAACTTTTTCGGAACACGCCTTCCATCAGCATGACTTCTTTTTGCTTCAAAATATTGAGGCCAATAAATAATAAATGGTTTACGAGATCGCATTGTTAGACTAGTTAAAAAATAATCTAAAGAAATTATATGATTAAAAACCCTCTACATAATTTAAAAATTATGAGATTGAAATATAAAGATGATTAAACATAAATAGAATTTATGATTTTTATTTTTAATATTCGCCATACGCAATTTAAAAAAGCCAAGATTTCACTAAATTGCCCGATTTAGTTATGGGAGGGTGGTCTAGCTTGGTATGATACATTGGTTTGAATTTATCTTACCAAATAGAATCGGCTGGGGTAAATCAATGACTTTCTATGATTTACAGAAGCCGAGTGGTCGGGGGTTCAATTCCCCCCTCTCCCATAATGATTAACAAAACTTTTGCTTATATCTTCTATAAATTTCTTTCCTGTTTTCAATAAAAAAAGTTGATTGTTCCAAAATATGACAATTACTACATAAACAAATACAATTATCTTTAATTAATATGTTCTTGAGTTTTTCCATATCTGAGGTTAGAAAACATAATTTATGAAAATTATGAAAGGACTTTATTTTTGGATTTAAATGATGAGTTTCAAGAGCAGGTAAATTTTCAATTCTATTTTCTGTTATTCCAAAGCCACAATTGTTACATCTTCCATTCCATAATTCAAGAAAGATTTTTTTTTTTCTAATAAAAGTTTTTAATTCGTTTCGAATATATTTCTCTGAAATTTTTTTAGGAGTAATTCTCTTTGGGTCATTAAAAAGATTAATAGTTTTAATATATTTATTGAAAAATGACGCCCCAATCATTGCATGGCAATTTCTACAGATAACTATTACTTTTTGATTGATTAATTCATTTTTTATTTTTACCCAAGATTTATACCTAATACTTTTCCAAAATCCTTTTTCTCTTGCCAATTCTGTAGACAATTTAGCGTTAGGATGGTGAAAATCAAAAACTGGAAGATTTTCAATTCCAACATCATTACAGATTTGACATTTATTTAAGTTATTAGTAACAAATTTTATAGCATGAATTTTGTTTATCCAACTCATCATTTGCAGTCGATAAGCCTCCATTTTAATATTACATGTTTTGCAAATTGAACGTTTGATATGAGAGTAATCAGACCTATTTTTAAAATTAGAATAAGGTTTAATTTGATGACATTTACTACATTCTCTCTCTTCTTTCTCGGGATTATTATACAATCTCATATTTTATGATATTTAGTCAGTTATTGATATATTTGTTAAATAAGTTATATTCAAAAGGAGAGATATAATTTTATGAAAGTCAATCCTTTTTTTCACTAAACTTACTCAAGATCCAAGCTATTGAACAATTCTATTTGAATGTGTTAAAAAAAAATTTTGGTTTTACAACTTTTTTAATTGATTCTATATTAAATTTCTTAATTTAAAATCTAATTTTTCGAAAAAGAGATGATAATGAATTGGTATTATTTCTAAATAATCCTCAAGCTACTGAGGATGCTCTGAGTATTTTGAGAAGTGGAGAGCTTTTTAACCTCTACGTCGTATTTATGCTTGTGCTGGTATTATATATTTACTTCAATGAAGGGAAGAGAAAGAATTGGGGCGGAATCGCGGCGGGATTATCACTTTATATGATTCATTGGTTTGTAGAAGTCATTAATGCGATCATCCAGCATGTATCGGGACATGCTCTTTGGACCGTTCCTGCAGGCACAGCATATTTAATCTTCGTCGGTGTTGGTATAGAGTTAAGTTTAATGTTCTCTATAGCTGGTTTAGCCGTTAGTAAATTACTTCCAGAGGATCCAAAGGAATTAATGTTTTCTATTGGCAGATTCGGAGTTCCAAAACCATTAGCCATTGGGATAGGTAATGCTGCTTTAGCATCGATTATTGAGATCTTTCTTATCTATACTCAATCCTTTGTTTGGGTTTGGGAATGGTGGAATGCATTTACTGTGTTTATTTTCGTATATATCCCCTTTTTCGTTGTAGCGTGTTATGCCTATTATTGGAAACCAAAAAAGCAGAGAAATGTCATTGGAGTTATGGCATTAGTTAATGTAGTTTTAATTTTGATTTTTGGACTTCTTGGATGGATATAATTAAATTTATTTTTTCTTTTTTTATATTCTGTTTATAACATTAGCAGTACTTTAATATAAGATTTTAAATAATAATATTCAATTTTTAATTTAATAAATCAATAAACCAAGAAAAGTGATGCATAAATGGGAGATGTTCAAAAAACCGATAAACTTATGCGAATTATGGCAATTATTACGGGAATTATTGCATTAGGGGAATCAATTTTGAAATTATTTAATATAAGTATTCTCCAATATGATTTTGGCTTGATAGGAGGTCTTTTTTGTATAATTCTATCAATTTTTGTTATATTTCTGGGGATAAAACCGATAACGCATACTCCTGCAATTTTAGGTGTAATAGGGATTGTTATAATTATTTTTGGGGTGTTATTGGGAGGACTAGCAATTTTATTGGCAGCCTTCATTGGAGCACTTAGTTAGGTTAAAACATTTTTTAATCATTTTTTTTTCACTCTCATATTTTGTTGACTGATTATTTAAAAAGTTAATATTTGATAGCAAGAACGTTTAAATTATTATTAGTAATTTAAATTGTGAGAAAAATGGAGTTAAAAGTTGATACTAAAATTGAGTTACATAATGGTATATTCATTCCGATTATTGGATTAGGAACATGGGTCCT
>SDNW01000042.1 GCA_004524725.1 Promethearchaeota archaeon | reverse complement strand
GTTTCAAATGGAATATTAATAAACAAATCTTGAAATCCCGCTTCTAGAAGACATCCAATAATTATATAGAGGGAAATAAAGAAAAAGATTATTTCCCATTCAATATCTCGCAATAATTCTCCCATTGATTTCTTTGTATGACTTTTATTTAATAAAACTAAGATTAACGCAGAAATTATTGCCGTTAAGTAAAGTAATGGAAGTATCGCAAATAAAAAAATAGTCACAATTATAGCTATGCTATTAAAATAAAATATCTTCTTATTCTTTATCATTATATCGGCATCTACCAACTCTAAAACGAATCGTTTTTGGTCTTCGTCAATTTCTGGTTCCTTCGATAGCATGTATCTATCTACTAAGAAAATCGTAAAAAACAATAATAAAAAAGAAAATATCCAATAATATTGAAAGAAATAAGCAGTGTCTAATTCAAAAGCAGTGGAGATAATAATATTTTCTCCACTTGAAAAGGGTGTTATAATACTCCCAATATTTATACAGATTGTCATGCCAAGAAGATACGTTCCGGACCTTATCTTAAGAAAATGGCAGAGACGGACTACCACGGGAGCCAAAATTAGGACAACTACTACATCCGTAATTATTGCCGCTAATAAGGTGGTAATAATACATAACAAGTACAGAAAAACCCGACGATTCCCTCTTGAAATTTTAAATAATTTGACTGCGACATATTCTAAAACATTTGAATCTTGGGCAATTTTGGTTATGACACTCATACTTAAAATGATAATAATTGCTTCCCACTCAACGAACCCAACAAACTCTTCAAAAAGTAATCCATTTCTCAATCCTGTCACTGTTGCGCCGTAAAACATACATAACAAGGAAATTGCGACAAAATCAAGGTTTGCAATAGAGTAGCTGGCAATGATTAATGCAAATAAAATGAATAGCAAAATTAAAACTGGGACGTCCATATCTACTCCAATCTACAATAAGAGATATTTTGATATTAACTTTAATAAATAAAATTTAATAAATCTAATCATAATTTAAAAAGGGGGAATTATACTAAAATACATCAGTTCTGATTATCCAAAACCTTAGACTATTTTAATAAAAACAATCTTAAAAGAAATTTAAACAAATTTAATTCACTTAATAACGACATATTTGAAATTAAATAATCAAAAATATTCTCTTCAATGAAATAAATGAGACTTTTCTGATATCCTTCTTCAATTTTAATTAATTCTACTATTCTTCTGATTAAATTAATAATCTGTTTTTCCACTACTAACATATCACAATTTGTTGGGTCTATGTTGATGATATTAATTCCTGTAGCGGGATGAAACGAAAATTTACTTAGTTCTGAATGTTGTTTGACATAATCATGGCGTAGATAATTTTCAAACATACTTTCTATGCGCAAATAGATTCTTTGTTTTTTACTTTGAATCATGTGAGCTTCAATTAAATTGATCAATAAGTTTAAAATTTGTTGGAATACTCCTAAAATGTCATAGAATTCGGCGATAGTTGTAATATTTTCAGCTGTTAACCATTGGGAATAATATTCTTCAATTGTTTTCTTGAATGGATTGAAATGATCTGTATTACCCTTCCATAAAACTTTCCACTCTTCTTTATTTTTTGCATATTCCGCAATAAAAGTTTGTTTAATAATGCTTAATCTCGCCCTAAGAATATTCGAGCTTACTGTTTTTTCGGAAGCAGCAACAAACAATAATTTTAACTCTTTTTCCTCTAAGTATACCCAGCGTAGCCCTCCCATATCAATACTCTCGATCCCTTCTTGGAACTCAAAAACAGTAAATTGATTTAAAGCAGCAAGTAATCCACTTACTAAATCTTCATCTAAAGGTAAAGATAGATATGATTTATATAATAAAGTAATACCACTTTCAGAGTCTAAAATCCAAATATTCATTTTTCCGTTCCAAGCTATCAGATACTATGTCTGATATAATAAAAATAGTTTATCAATAAATTTGTTTTGGAAAATAAAATTCGGAATTATTTTAAAAAAAGATTTAAATCATTTGATTTGCAATATTTTTCTATATTCCTCAGCATATCTGTTATTTTCATCTGGAGCGTTAATTCGGCAGCTCCGCCTATTAAGTTTAAGAAATCACTACTCAACTTAAAATTCTCAATAAAAACCCCTAATTTGGATTTAGTATTGGAAAGTGACTTGACTCTTATTCTCCCTTCCAACTCTCTTACATCTTTGTTATTTCTCACATTAAATTCAATTAATCTACCTTTATCCCCATCCTCTCCTTTGTCAATAAGTACCAATTCGCCTTCCATTTCAATTGGAACCTTTACAACATTGATTTCGTCCAGAACTTTGGTAAATAATACATTGGGAGCAATAAATTCGGCTTCCATCTTTTTTGTGGGTTTAATTGTAATCCAGAATTCAGAATTATATATTGCCTTTATTAGGATATCTTTATTACAATTTTCTATTTCTAATACTTTAGATATTTTACTCATAGTTACTCATAATTTTGTTATGTTATTATAATAAAATGAAATAAATATTAATTGTTTATGAACCTAGAAATTTATTTTAATATTAGCCTCAGACTTCCTAGATTATTTCATTTAAATAGACCGTAAATCATACATTATTTCTCATCATTGGCTAAAAAATCAACGCTTTCTGATTAATTTGCTCTTATCAATATCATGTTCTGTATGACAATTTGGACAAATCCACACTTTATCGTTCTTTTTCACTGAATTTATGCAATTACTACATATAGTTATATCACATATGCAATATACACAATTCTCAATATCCGCATCACAGCTTTTATTGCATATATAGCAAAACGGGGGGCTTTTAGGCATTCTTCTCAATTATCATTTCCAGTCTTATATTATTGAATATTATACTTTTAATTTTAAAAATTATTTCATTTATTGACAATTATTACTAATGCAAAAGAGTGTAGAATTATGCAAAATCTTCAATCGAGAATGCGATTATTGAGTCTATTTACTATATTTTTTGTTTATATGGCTATATCAAATTTACTTTCATCAGATTTGCCAGGATTTTATATATGGCTAATTTTAACCATAGTATATATCCTTTCTTTATTGATTTTCTATATTGTATATAAGAAAAATAAGCAAAATCATTAATGTAAAAACTCTATTTCTTTTTCTTTAGGAATTCAGGAATTACTCCTTCTAAACCTAAACTTTTAATAATCGTGTCTCGAATATCCATTTGAATTTTCATATCTTGCATTATTTTAAGCGTATTTTCTAAAGTTATAGAAAAATTCTGACTCATTTCTTTAATAGTATCCGATGTTAATTTTAGCGACTCTCGAATCGCTAGATTCGTTTCATGTAATTCTAGGGTCATCATTTCCATTGCTTTTCTCATTTCTGCGAGTTCGTGTTTAATTCCCATTTGAGATCAATTAATTTTTTAATATTACTCGATTGTTATGATTTTATATAGAAATTAATTCTTATAGTTTTTTCTAATTAAATTTTATCTCGTTTTGATTATTATTTATAAAGCTAATACATTAAAGGTTTCAATATATTTCTATACTAAACATTATCTTTAATGAAAAATATGTCTGAATGGAAAAAAAGGCTCCCATCAAGCATCTCAGATGATGATCTTTCTTGTACGGGATGAGCCATGGTTGATGGTCTATTAAAATGTATAAGAAATCTTAAAAATAAAAATCAAGAAAAGAAAAACAAATAAACCAATAAAAATCTCAAGAGTTAAGTCGTAAAATAATAGGACTTCGCTCTAACGTTCTGCTTGAACCTGAGATAGGTATAATATAACATCCTATTTTTTTATTATGAATTTAAGGCTTTTTTGAGCCCTCTCCTACCTTCCTATAAATAAATCCGTGGCCTTCTACGATCTTTTTATTAAAAATATTTCGACCATCAATAATAATTGGAGTCCTCACTTTCTTTCTTAAATCCTCCAAATCTATATCATAATATTGTTTATGATTGGTAGTGAACATTAACACATCTGCGCCCATTATCGCTTTGTCAAAATCACTAGTTAATTCCGTGGTGTTATAATCTCGAGGTTTTACATAAGGATCATGAGCAATAAAAACGATATTATGAGAATGATATCTGCTTCTGAGTGTTTTAATAACATTTTCCGTTGGGGTATTTCTAGTGTCATCAGTATTCGCTTTATAACTTACGCCTAAAAACGCGACCTTAATATTATCTACTAATTTATGTTTTTCTCGAAATACGTCTTCCATTAATTCTACCATATGTTTAGGCATATAATCGTTTAATTCTCGGGATTTTAGCAAAATATCCGTTTTAAATCTGTTTTCGGTATAATTTCGATGGCCATATACGAGTAAAAATGGATCTTTCGTTAAACAATGCCCACCTACTCCTGACCCGGGATAGTGCATCATTCGATCATGCCTATAATTGATAAGCTTAATAATTTCAAATATATCTCTATTAAAATCTTCACATAATAGTGCCATTTCATTTGCAAATGCAATATTTACGTCTCTGTATGTATTTTCTATACATTTTGTTAGCTCCGCTGTTAACGTATCGGTGACTTGTAACTCCTTCTTAACCACTTTACCGTACAGATATTTAGCTCTTTCATTTGCTTCATTACACCCTCCTCCAATTACACGGGGAAAGTTGATTATATAGTCAAGCAATTTTCCAGGCATAACTCTCTCGAATGAAAATATTAAGTAAAAATCTTTCCCTCTTTTTAACCCACTTTCTTCTTCAATTATCGGTTGAACGATCTTTTCTGTAGTCCCTGGGGCGACTGTTGATTCAATGATAATAGTAACTCCCTTTTTAAGATGATTTGCTATCTTTTTTGACACTTCCTTTAGGGATTCATACCGAGGAATTTTAGAGTCAAGATCGACAGGAGTTTGAACATCAATAAGGATAAAATCTGCGTTATCTACATTTTCATAATTATCAGTGACATGGAATTTTCCGTTTCTCACTACTTTTGCGATTAATTCATCCAATCCGGGTTCCTCCCCTTCGAAAGGATTTTTGCCTTGATTAAGCCAATCTATTTTCCACCCAGATCTTAAAGATCTTCGCTGAATACCAGTAACATAAAAATTATCTACATCTGCTAATACTACAGCCATTGGAATGCCAACATATCCCATTCCTATAACACAAATGTGAATTTTTTCATTCAAGATCTCTGATCTCCTTTAGAAGTCATATTGATGATTTTTAAAATCGTTCATTATTGAAAAAAGTTTAGGATAAAAAAAAGAAAAAAGTTAAGATTTCTTTTTCTTGTAGCTTGTACCTTTTACTCCTTTAAAAATTACAGCGATAATTGCCCCCGCAATGAAACCGCCCACATGAGCGAAATGGGCAGTCTGACCAAGTGCAAACGGATCTGTAAGGGAAACTATAGCGTAGGTCAACTCAGCTATAAAATAAGTCAGTATAAAATATCCCGCACTCACTTTTCGCATGCTAGTGCCTGTTGATGAGGGGAGATAAAATTTGTTTTCTGAGTATATTAAGACATAAATACCCATAAGTCCAAATATTGCTCCTGAAGCTCCGAGTGAGGGAATATTAGCCAAAATAGGGCCCCATACAGGAATAATTAAAGTACTTAAAGCATGTAATATGCTTCCCGCAAATCCACAGATAAAGTATGCCACAAGGTATAAGATATGACCGAATGCATGCTCACAATTATCAGTAACGATGATGAAAAACCACATATTCATCACTATATGAACAATATCTCCGTGCATAAACATCGAAGTCACTAAAGTCCACAAGTTAGTCCCTTGGAAAAAATCACTTGGTACAAATGCCGCTTCAATATGCATATTTCCTGTAGGGTCGCTTAATTGCCAGATAAACACTATAATATTCGCTGCCAATATTATAACTGAAAAGTATTGTTTAAAAAAAGGAATTTTGTCGCTTTCAGCTTCGAAAACCATAATTCATCATTTTTCTACTAGTCAAAATACTTTAATGAAGAAAGATGGTTTTTTTAATATTTAAGCATTTTTAAATTAAAAAAAAATCTAAGTATATCTATTTTATAGTGGTTTTGCAAGTATCGCTTTTACACGCAACTTATCAAACGTACCCGTAGGCATCGGTTTAATTAAGCATACAGTATCTGCCCCTCGTCCAGTCCCGGCAACACATATTGCGTCTCGATTGATATCAAGGATCAATCCTGCGTCAGCAGCCATTGCAGCTATTTCCATGCACACTTTAACCCCTTGGCAGAAATTTTGTCGTAAATATTTCGCCATTACTTCAACTGGCATCCACTGATTTAAGGCAAGACGAAAGCTTCTTGAGACGGCTCCTAAGGCATGAGTCATTGAAAAGATTTTCAAACCTTTTTCTCTTAACTCATTCATTAATTCTTCTGGAAATTCTTGTCTTTTATCTATTCCCGTAAAGTAATAAGAATGAGTCATTATAATAATATTAAATTCATTGGGAGAGATGTGATCAAGAGACTTCTGTGCGGTCATACCTGTTGTACTTGCAATAATAATATCCTTAATAGAGAACTCATCAGCATATTTCTTGGCAATTTTTAATGAAGTATCTGTATTCTTTGGTCCTCCTTGCCTAAAATATGTCACTTCGACTTGAATATCACTCATAAAGCTATTACTCCATTTCTTTTTTACTTTCATAATATTTCTTCCCTTATTAATGAATTTGATGGGAAAGCAATTTATTTTTTAGAGATTATTTTTTATAAGTAGTAACATGACAATTGGAAATTCTAGTTTGCAAAATATTGCTAAACTACGACCAGACTCAACTAAAAGAAAAAGAATCTCAAGCTACGACAAAACTGGTGGAAATCATGATTGGTTAGATGTGGAACCCGGAGAATTGAGAACTATCGCAGAAGTGAAGGGCAATGCAGGAAAAATTACTCATATATGGTGCACAATGACTTGTAAGGACAAATACTATTTACGGAATATTATTTTAAGAATGTATTGGGATGACGAAGATGTGGATAGGCCTAGTGTTGAGGTTCCTATTGGTGATTTTTTCGGTTTAGGTCATGCTAAAAAACAAACGTTTGCATCATTGCCTTTTCAAATGACACCTCGCGGAGGTAGAGGGTTTAATTGCTGGTGGCCGATGCCTTTCTCTACTCAGTTTAAAATCACTATCGAAAATGACTCATTGAAACCATTAAAGATCTATTATTATATAGATTATGAAATATATACAGACAAATTTAATGATAATGATGATTATGGTCGCTTTCACGCCCAATGGAGAAGAGAAAATCCACCAAAAGTGAAAAGGATCGATCCTCACACAGGAAAGCATTATAAAACCTTACAGCCCATTTTGTTTAACTATACTGGAGGCAAGAATACGGAGCCTTTGGTTTATAATTACAAAATTTTAGAAGCAGAAGGGAAAGGTCACTACATAGGCTGCCATTTGGATATCGATAATGTGACATTTCTTCCATGGAGCATTAACTGGCCTGGAGAAGGAGATGACATGATATTTATTGATGAAGATCTTAAGAACGCGAAACCAACTCTTCATGGTACCGGAACAGAAGATTATGTTAATCAAGCTTATGGACCGGGAAAGAAACATTTTTCACCTTATCATGGGACGATAATACCTGGAGGTTTTAATTTCTGGGGAAAGATTAGTTATTATCGTTATCATATTGAAGATCCCATATATTTTAATGAGCGTATTCTCGTGTCGATAGAGCATGGGCATGATAATCATCGAGCTGATGATTGGTCCTCGACTGCCTACTTTTATCAACGCGAACCCCACGATCATAGGCTCTATCCCAAATTATTGGATCGCCCAGGTAGGAAACCAAGAAGGCATATTGCCCATCTAGTAAGAAAACTTTTATGCATTTGTACACTATTGATTCCCATCTTTGCATTTTTAGTACTAGGTATCAGAACTTTCATTTCGTTTTAAAAAATGATTTCGAAGGGGATATTATATGGCAACTGAAGTTGAAATTCTTAACGTTATTATTGGAATTATATTAGCGTTAATAACTACTCTATGCTTCAATTTAGGTATTGTATTTCAAAAAAAAGGGCTTACTCAAGGTAGTAAAAACGGAACGGAAATACGACTTGAAGATGGATTTAAATCAGTGATCAAGACGTTTATAAAATTGTTTAAAAACAAGAGTTGGGCTTTTGGGGCAATAATTGGGATAATTGGTTGGATTCCCTATATTATTTCAATTGGTTTAGTGGGTATTATTGTAACTGAGCCCGTGATGGCAACAGGATTTATCTTTTTTGTGATAGCAGCAAACCGTATATTACATGAGAAAGTAGGTATTATCGAATACATTGCAATAGGAATGTTAACCCTCTCTCCTATCTTAATCGCTTTAGCAGGAATTTCAGATATAGAGATTGATTTGAATGGGTTTATACCCTCACTTAGTATATTTCTTATGATAACGGTTTCTATTAGTATCGGTTCCATTATGATTGCCAAAAGAAAAAGAAACTCTCCTATAGAAGGATTATTAATCATGTTTGGAGGAGCAATCTTATTTGCTTTAGGAGGGGTATCAACCAATATTTTAGCTCAAGCTCTTCTTCAAGCAAATGAAACATTTCATTGGTATGATATCTTGCAACTTCCATTTGGTATCTTTTGGTTTTTTTTTACCTCTTCGTATCCTTACTTATGGGTTTTTCTCGGTTTTTGGATGATGGCCGTATTTAACCTAGCAAGCGTGCCGTATTATCAAGGAGGATTTCAGAAAGGCAAGATTCTTATTATGTATCCCATTTTGGATTCAATTGCTTTACTCTTACCCATATTCGCTGGATTAATTGTGTTTGAACAAACTTTTAAATATTATTGGCTCTTCTTTTTAGCCGTAATTCTGATTGTAATTGCCACTTTTATCCTTAGTAAATATCAAGTTGCAATTGAAAAGATGGAAGTCGAAAATCAAATTAATAATTCTCAATAATAAAATAGAAGTTAAATTTCTTCCTCATCTTTCTTTTCTTTGTCATGCTCTTTTAAGATTTTTTTTACATAATCGAGTAAAGCCTTGCCAGATATAGCCTTTAAAAGATATCCATCTGCGCCTAATTCCTTCCCCTTTATAATGTCAAACTTAAAATTTTTTACTGTAAACAGGATTACCAGAATCTTTTTATATTTTTCATTCGATTTAATTTTCTCTAATACGGTGTAGCCATCAATATGAGGCATCATGATATCCAGCAGTACCAGCATAATTTCTTCATGATGAGCTTCAATGATTTTAAGAGCTTCTTCCCCGCTATTACATGTGAGGGTGCTATAATTTTCAAGTTGTAGAAAGCTTTCAGTTAAATTAACAATATCTGGTTCATCGTCTACTATCAATATTTTCTGAACGATTTTAGACACCCTAATCTTTTGGTTTTTTTAATTTATGAATATATTTACTTCCTAACTAATAAAAAAAAAAATATACTAATTCAGTCATATTCGAATTCTATGAATTAAATCACTTAATAGATTTTTAAATTTTTACGAATTTGAATTATTGATCGATATTATCATAGAAAAATTGTTAGTAAATGTTCTTTATAAAAGCACATCTTCTCTAACCTTAATCATTTTTCTCTTACATAATTAATAATTAAAGTGATCAAAAAGGGTCAATTTAATTAATTAATGTGTTTCAAATACATCATTCACATATTCTAACAAACGTTTACCAGAAAAAGGTTTAGTAATATAACCATCAGCGCCCATTTCTTTTCCTTTTTTTATATCTTCTTTAAAGCTTTTTACAGTGAATAAAATAACTAAGATATGTTTAAACATATCATTTGATTTAATAGTGCGCAACACTTCCATCCCACTTATTCCCGGCATCATTAAATCTAATAAAACGAGAGATATTTCATCATATTTATCTTCAATAAGTTTTAATGCCTCTTTTCCATTGTTACAGGTAAGTGTATTATATCTTCCAAGCTTGAGAATTTTCTCAGTCAAATTTACGATGTCTGGCTCATCGTCTACTACAAGAATTGTCTTGATTTTTGACACATTTAACCCCGGTTATTTCATTTTTAAAAATTTAGCTGTAAAATAAATAAACCATTTCTATTTATTTTAACTATCATATATTGATTTTCTTATTTAATAGTTTATTAGAATCACAAATATTTTCTCATTGATGTCACGAAAAACGAAAAAACCCACATTTCCAAATTCTTATCAAGGAAAAAATGCAGAAGAATACAATCAATCCACTTGGATGGAACGAAATCAAAAAAGGACAGCCCTATTATGTATTCAATACCTATACGATCAACATCTAGATAATGTTCATGATTATGATATATTGAGGGATATTCCCTATACAATTTTGGATCTAGGTTCTGGTACTGGTTTTTCATCTGAAATTTTAGCTGAAAATGGTTTTAGAGTCATTGGCGTTGAAATTCTAAAAGATATGATCTATAAAGCAAGACAGAAAAAAACTGACCAGAATAAGGATTTAGATATTGAATATATTTTGTCTGATATAAATTATTTACCTTTGAGGGCTAATAGTATCGATCATATAATTTCTATCTCGGCTTATAACTTCATAATCCATTCTGCTACTACTCCTAAAGAAAAGATTATTCTTTTATCACAGACAGCGCAATATTTAAATACTATTCTTAAAACTCATGGGAGATTTATTTTAGAATTTTATCCTGCGGATGAGAAAGAATTAAATCTTTTTAAGACTTCTTTTATTAACAAGGGATTTAATGGTTTTATGATTCAACAGCACCCAAACCAAAAATCGGGTCAAACTTTTCTGCTACTAAAGAAACAAACGAATTGAAATGGGTTCATGTAAATTCTGTGGAAAAAAATCGCCAACTATTTCAAATATACTTCAAGTTTGTCGTAACTGCATTCTTGATAGTGAATGGGAGATAATGAAATCTTATCTTCTTGATATCCATGATCAAGTAAGAAAAGAAGCAGGTTTGCCTAGTTTCCCTCCTAACACCCCAAAAGATAATATGACTCTTAGCTGCCATTTGTGTGTTAATGAATGTTCTCTCGGAGAACAAGATATTAGTTATTGTGGGTTGAGAAACATTGAAAATGATCGGAGTGGAGTTTTACCTTTGCCAACAAAATCGCAAGCTTATATTCATGGCTATTTAGATGCAAATCCGACTAATTGTTGTAATATATGGTTTTGTCCAGCAGGCTCTTCACATGGATATCCTATTTTTTCTAATCAAAAAGGTCCTGAACTAGGGACTTTCTCTTATGCCGCCTTTCTCTATGGATGCTCATTTAATTGTTTATTCTGTCAAAATTCTTCTCATAAATCCTTTTCTAAACGGAATTTACAAAATGTTGAGATTTTAGCAGAAAAAATATCAAAAGAAGGAAACATAAGTTGTATTTGTTATTTTGGAGGTACTCCTGAATGTCAATTACCTTTTACGATTACTCTTTCTGAATTAATATTAAATAAAATCGAAAAAGATGATAAAGATCGGCAAAGGAAGTTCCGAGTTTGCTGGGAATGGAATGGAAGCGGTAATCGGGATTTAATAGAGAAATGTATGAAAATTGCAATTAAAACTGGTGGTAATATTAAATTTGATTTAAAGTCCTTTCATGAACAGTTAAATTACGCACTCTGTGGTGTAAGCAATAAAAGAACACTCGAAAATTTTAAATTTTTAGCAGAAAAGTATTTTGGAACACGTAAAGGTTTGTATGAAATGAGTGCTTGTACATTATTAGTGCCTGGATATACCAATAAAGAAGAAGTGGGACTTATCGCCCAATTTGTAGGCGATATCGATGAGAATATACCTTTTAGTTTATTAGTATTTCACCCCGATTATCAGATGCGTGATTTACCCATTACTCCAAAAAAACAAGTGCTAGATTGCCTAAAAACTGCAAAAAAGTATTTGAAAAACGTACATTTAGGGAACCAATTTCTTTTAAGGATTTGATCTTCAATTCTTTATTAGGTTTTTAGTATTTGATAATAAAATATTTATTTTACAAATTATTATCCATCCTACGATTAATGATTATTGTTAAATGAGAATCATAAAAAGGAGAAATATATAGTTTGCAAGCTGCTCGTATCCGTCTGTCAAGTGTTCAACTTGATGAACTTCAATCTGTATGTGATCAAATTGAAAGTGTCTGTAAAAATCAAGGAATTAAAAAATATGGACCAATCCCTCTTCCTACGAAAAGATTAAGAGTCCCCACTTTAAAAGCTCCCTCGGGGCAAGGGACTTCTACCTGGGCTAAATTTGAGATGCGAATTCATAAACGTCTTTTTGAAATCATTGCAAATGAGAGAAGTATGCATCTTATTATGAAAATACAAATACCTGAATCGGTATTAGTAGAGATTGAATTAATGTAATTCAATATAATAATTTTAAATCTAAAGTTTATAACTCTTTCAAAATTAAAAAAAGTATAGTCTAATATCATATTGAACAGATTTAAATCAGAATGAAGTATCTAATTTTTTAAGGATTTAATTCTCATTATAATAAATAGATGGAAGTAAAAAATGGCAGATTTTCATACAAAAACCTTTTTTGGACAAAAAAAAGCAGTTATTCTAACAAGTCCGGCTAAAACTGTACCTTATATCTTCCTTAGTTGCATTACTAAAAAACAAGATGGAAGCTGGGAAAGCTTATCAAGCCAAGAAGGCAAAACAGTAAAAATGTCAATTGAAGAGATTATTTGTATCTTAGAAGTTCTTAATAAGAAGAGTGCAAATTGGAGAGGAACTCACGTATTTAAGGAAAGAAAGACTGAAATCTATGTGGGATGGGAATCTGAAGCTCGCGAAGTAATTAGGATTAAAATTGGTGAATATGTGAAAAAATTGCGTTTCCCTAGTTTAAATCTCTTTATATTGATGCTTGAACATATTTTAAGCGAAAAAGTAGAGTTTGCGACTTCGGGAACTTTTGATACTAAGGAGGAACAAACTGAGGATGAAAGTCAGTATGGGGTGTTTTCAGAAAGAATCACTGCACGAGATGGTTTGCAGATAGTAGAAACGACTGAATATGGAGTATCAGCGGGACCAGTTCAAATCAATGCAAAAATAAAAGTAGAGAGTCCCAAAGCGCTCCTCATCACCTTAGACTCAGGAGAGGAGTTCTGGATTCCAAAAAGTACAATTCATAATACTTATGACACAGTTCAAAAGAAGAAATTGCAGAAATTACTTGTAGATAAATGGATTATAGAAAAAAATAAAATCATTAATGATTGAGGCTTTTCATGGATGCCACATTTTATAAAAAACCAGTTTTTCTAAACTTAATTCTACTAGTTGTAAATTTAGGATTATTTATTTCTAAAATCATTTTTTCTATACGGACCAACAGTTTAGCACTACAAGCAGATGCTTTTGACTCCTTAACTGATATTTTTATGGCCCTAATTGCTTTTATAGGACTAATATATGCGAATAAAAAACCAAATGAGAAATTTCCTTATGGATATTATAAAATTGAAAATATCATTAGCTTAGTTATCTCTTTATTCATATTTTATACCGCCTACAATATTATTTTACAAGCATTTTCCGATTTTGCTTCATTTATCGGAGGAAGTTTAAAAACATTTAACATAACTCTAGAAGCATTTATCTTTTTACTTATCTCATTAATTATTACTCTTCTCCTAACTCTTTACTTAAAATATGTCGCTAAACTAACTGAGTCTCCGATAATTAAATCCCAAGCAAATGAGAAATTATATGATAACTTTATTTCATTATCGGTTATTATTAACTTTATTGTAGCTGTTTTTGGTTTCTCATTTATAGATACGATTATTGGTTTAAGTATTGCTGCTTTCATCATTAAGGGAGGTTACGATATGTTTGTGCAATCAACGAAAACCTTACTTGATGCCGTAATTGATTTTGAAAACCGAAAAGAGCTTTATGATTTAATTACCAATTTTTCTAAAGTAAAAGAAATTGAAAAATTGGAGGTTCGCTCATACGGAAGATATATCTTTGTTGAAGTCAGCATCATTCTCAATAAAGAATTGCATCTTCTCTTAATAGAAGATCTGAAAAAGGCAATAACCGAGAAAGTAAAATCAAAATTTCCTCAGATCTTTCGAATTATTATTATAACTCAAGCATCCGAAAAACAAATTGTTCGCGTTGCGGTTCCAATCGCAGAAAATAATGATTTAGATTCTCAAATCTCTGAACATTTTGGTGAGGCTGAATTTTTCGCTTTACTCGATTTTGTACACGATAAAATAGGAAGATTAGCAGATTATAAAATTCTTAGTAATAAATATAAGGATGTAGAGAAGCGAAAAGGAATTTTAGTATCTGATTGGCTAGTATCTGAGAAGATTGACAAGTTATATCTGAAAAAGGAATTAAAAAAGGGACCTAGCTTGATGTTTGAAAATAGTTTAGTCCAAACAATTACCTCTGAATTAGAAAATTTAAGAGAGATAATAAAAAAAGAGATAGAAAATCCTTAATCCATCAACTATTATTATGATTCTAATTTTTCAATTATATTGAACTCTTATTTGATCATCATGAGTATAAATATTGAGCAACTAAAAGAAATGGCATTGAAAGTATATGAGAAAATTCATCCCATATTAGGATCAGAATTGGCAGCAAAACCATCAATTAGAGGAGCGGGGGGAGATATCACTATGTATATAGATACATTAGCAGAAAATACAATAATGGATAATCTTAAAGAATTTGGAGCCAATCTCTTACTTATAAGTGAAGAGGTTGGAGAAAAATATATTGGAGATCGAGAAGAAGCCCTTAAAAGCAATCAAGTTCTCATAGTTGATCCCATCGATGGCTCAAATAATTCAGTACGAGGTATCCCCTATTGCTCCGTCTCAATAGCATACGCGGAAGGCTCTCAGATGCGAGACATAACAAAAGCAATTGTCGTTAATCTCTACACAAAGGATGTTTACTGGGCGGAAAAGAGTTTGGGAGCATTTCTGAATGACAAACAAATTCATGTTTCTGAATTAAGTATTGAGGATAAACCTTTTTTTGAATTTAATATCGCACCCCACAATATAAAAAAAAATCTTAAACGAATGGATCCAATTATCTCGAAATTTCATCGAATACGGATATTAGGAAGTACTGCATTGTCATTATGTCAGGTTGCGAGTGGAAGCATGGAGGCCTTCATTAATTTGAGAAAAAGTAACCGTCTTGTGGATACTGCAGCTGGATACCTGATTTTGAAAGAAGCTGGTGGAAAAATATTTTCATTTGAAGGAACAGAAATCGATTTAGGATTAGGGATAGACAAGAAATTTTCCTTTATCGCATGTAATGCTCAAATGGAGAACTTTCTTAGGCAAAAATTAGTAGGTATATAATCTCTATAACTTAATATTTGGTCTGTATTATAAAAAAAAATATTTATTAGTTTCATAAGAATATAGTTTAATAATTATTTAAATTAAATATGAGTAATCTAACACCAATTCGAAGAGAATTTTTCTCACGCGATACGATTATTGTAGCGAAAGATTTACTTGGGAAATATCTTGTACGAAAAATTACGAACAATCTCTTAATTGGAAAAATTATTGAGATTGAAGCATATTTAGGAACAAAAGATAAGGCTTCGCATAGCTATAATCTTCGGAAAACTAATCGCACAAAAATTATGTATGAAAAACCAGGGACTCTCTATGTGTATCTTATATATGGAATGTACCATTGCTTGAATGTTATCACTGAACCCGAAGGAATTCCATGCGCAATATTAATTAGGAAACTTTTTCCGGTTAAAGGCATAGAATTAATGAAAGAGAGAAGAAAAGTAAAGCTTGGAAAAGATTTTAAGAATCTAATGGATGGTCCAGGGAAACTTTGCATGGCAATGGATATTACCAAAGAGAATTCTAATGGTATGGACTCATGTGCGACAGATTCTAAACTTTTCTTTAGTATTGGTGATTCAGTAGATAAGGAAAACATTAAGACTGGAACACGGATTGGTATCGACTATGCTGAAGAAGATAAAGATCGATTATTACGCTTTTGGATTTAAACCTGAATTTAATAATAATTTCAATTTTCATCAACAATTTTAAATTAGATCCATAATTATTTCTCTACGGGCAAGTAGTGCAATGCCTGATGCCCCATGCTGGGCGGACGCAAAATGCACTTAGCGAAATTGCCTGGTTTCAGGTTTCATGAGTTATTATCATCCATT
>SDNW01000041.1 GCA_004524725.1 Promethearchaeota archaeon | reverse complement strand
ATTATTCACATAAAATTCATAGATATCTGATTCTGTAAATTGCGATAAAAAGAGAGGTTCATTAATAAAATGGATGATATTTTCATCGACTTTAGTAATCATTTTTTTAACTTCATCAAGAGACGATTTGTTTTTCAGAGTAATAATTATTCGTAAGCCATTGATTTTTTGAAGTTTCAAAACTCTACGCAATATCTTTAGAGAAAGAATTTCATCAGGAGAATCATCTTTGCCATACAGCCAACTTGGATCGAATACTTCTTCCTTATCATCTTGAGAGGTATATGAAGTTAATATGCTTTCGAAGTCATCAATAAATAAAATGGTTCCTTGTTTCGAGTTTTCAATTAATAATTTTAACATCACATAAGCATTCCTATTTTTTGTTAAGTCATGCATCATGTTAAGATGTGAAAGTTCTTTAATATCCATGATTTCACCGAGAAGCCACCTTTCCGCTTCAATTTTTTTATAAGGATCGAGTTGATGAGTGGTAATTCCCGTGATAATGTCATGCAACGCAATTTTCTCATCAGCTTCAAAATTATTATCTATCATTTGAAGGGCATTTGATTTAACTTTTTCAGTATCAGAAATATGGAAGAAGCCAAATTTTCGCTCTAAGGCGCCCCATTCATTAACTAATTGGTTAACGATATATCTCAAGGGTTCAAGTCCTATAACTTCAATAAATTCAGAATAGATTGTATAAAAGAACCGCTTACAGATTTCATCTAAGGAAATATATATGGTATTATGATAATACATCCTATTCTTAAGTGCCCAATAGAGATGAGTCTTACCGGTTCCCACAGCACCGATGATAGGAAGAATACAATTTTTATTGTTCTTGATAAATTCCATTATGGTTTCTAATAAGGGAGTTCTTGAAGATACTAAACCTAAATCCTCCCTAATTTCACCCGTACTTACAAATTTTTTAAAAGGATTAATGCCAAACTTTAAAATGTTGAGCAATTTAGCTTTAAAATTCTCATAAATTAGCATGGTTTTAGATTTTTAACTCCTCAATCCCTAAAATAATAATATATTCAACAACTTTATCATCTACATTGGCGAGTGGTTCATAACTCACTTTTAAATTTCCATCTTGATCTCTGCCAACAATGAGACAATCGTAGAAGACAGGATCTCCTCTATGATCAATAACTACTCTGTCAGCGACTAAAATTCCATTCATAATTAAAGAAATAGGATTTTTTAGGATTTCTCCTTTAAAAAAATTCAAATGGTTGATTTTATTTTCGGGATCACGTAAGTAGAGTCCTGCTGTATGAAGCAAATTTAAAGTATAGGGGAAGGCATCAGAGAATTGTCCCTCATCATATAATTGCATAACATCCTCTGGTATTAAAATCGAATATTCAAGATCCATATCCTGAGTATTCTTATCATAATCTAATTTACGCGAAAAAGCAGTTCTATTATTTAAAACCTCTTCAAAACCCACCCATAATCCTTGAGAGATGTGAATCCCTTCTGATTCTGAAATGTTGATATTATCTGAAAAAATAATAGAATTACAAAGATCACTACATTTGGAGATTATAGAACCACTAAATTCTCCTATAATTCGCACATTGTTTTTCCAATCATAAAGAATATAACTATCTACATCACTCATAGTATCGCTTGATTTATTTTTTAACCGATGTCTGCAATTATCTTAGATTTGTAGTATATATCAAAATTAGTATTACTTTTATTTAAACTTAATAAAGAAGTTGAATATTCCATTTTCTGCTGTTAAAAAGCTAATGTCACTCTATTTTTGCCCCTGAAGGGATCTCTTTATCAGGTGTTAAAACGGACACTATTTTGCCATCTACTGCTGCTAAAAGCATACCTTCGCTTGTGATACCCCTCATTTTTCTTGGTTCCAAATTGGCAAGCATGACAATTTTTTTTCCCTTTAACTCTTTTTGAGTATAATATTCTGCTAAACCTGCCACTAAAACTCTTTTTTCATCCCCTAAATCTACCGTTAATTTATATAACTTGTCCGCATTAGGGACTTTTTCGACATCTTCAATAAAAGCGATTCGAATATCTAATTTCTTAAAATCATCATATGAGATCATATTTTTTTCATCTTTTTCTAGTTCTACATCTTTTAATTTTTTATAATTTTCTTTAATTTCTTCAATATCGAGCTTCTGGAAAAGCGGTTCTGGTTTCATAATCTTTATTCCCGCCTTAACACTATTTTCATTGATACTATCCCAAGTATAATCTTTCAAATTAGTTAAATTAAGAAAGGAAAGAATTTTTTGTGAGGTATCTGGGATAAAGGGTTCAAGTAATATTGAGAGCGCATATACCACTTGGCAACAAATATTAAAAACGTGACCCGCTGCTTTCTTATCTTTTTTAATTAAATGCCATGGTGCTTTTTCATTGAGATAAATATTCCCCTCTTTACCAAAACTTACTATATCTCTAAGGGCTTTTCTTATTTTGAAATTTAACATACTTTCCTCAATCTCTGAGCTGATATTATTTATCCTTTCCACTAAACTTTTATCAATTCCATCATAATCTTGCTTTTCTGGGATTTTGCCATTAAATTGTTTATCAATAAAAGTTAAAGTTCGATGGATAAAATTCCCAATGGTGTCATTCAATGTTTTGATTGTATTTTCGAATTCTGACCATAAGAAAGACGTATCACTTGATTCTGGACGATTGTACAACAAATTAAAGCGCCAATAATCAACTGGAGCTAGTTGAAGCGCCTCATCGATATAAATCCCCACACCTCGCGATTTAGAAAATTTCTCATTTTCAAACAATAACCATTCCGTTGAGGAAACATTATAGGGAAGAACAAATTTTTCCCCTTCTTTTTTATCATCATTATAGGCCATAAGCAAACCGGGAAAGATGATTAAATGAAAAATAATGTTATCTTTCCCAATAAAAAAAACAGATTTTGTCTTGGGATCTTTCCAAAAGTAATCAAATTTTTCGGGCTCTTTTTGAATTTCTTCGGCCCATTGAAGTAATGCACTTACATAACCTAATACTGCCTCAAACCATACATAAATGGTCTTATTTTCTGCTCCCTCAAACGGAGCAGGAATACCCCATTCTAAATCTCTCGTTATAGCTCTTTGGGGAATTCCTTCTTGGATTGAATTAAGGCACATTTGACGTGCATTTGGAGGAATTATTTCATTTTGCTCAATGAAGTCTTTAAGTCTATCCTGGAGCTTCGGAAAGTCTAAATACCAATGTTTGGTTGATTTAAGCTGAGGTTTGTTTCCACAAATCGAACAACGCGGGTGCAAAAGTTCAAGTGGGGTTAGTAATTTCCCACAACTATCACATTGATCTCCTCTCGCTTTGTCTGAGTCACAATGAGGACATATGCCTTCAACAAACCTATCGGGCAGATATAATTGGTCGGTCTCACAGTAAAGAGAGTCAATTTCCTTTTCTACAATGTAACCGTTCTTTTGCACATCCAAATAAAATTGCTGGATAAAATTAATATGAATGGGGTTATGAGTAAGAGTATAATTATCAAATGAAATGTTCCACTGCTCATGTAAATCCTTGATAATTTGGTGATTCATTAACGCCAAGTCTTTCGTAGGGATATTCTTCTTTCTTGCTTCTACAGCCACAGGAGTTCCATGGGTATCTGATCCTGATACAAATACTACCTCATCGCCTCTTAATCTTAAGAACCTTGCAAAAGCATCAGCGGATAAAGTGCTTCCGATTAAATTTCCAAGATGGGGGGGGTCAGACGCATATGGCCATGCGCTTGTCACTATCCATTTTTCTTTGTTTTTGATATGAATCACCTTCTCTGAAAAGCTATATAAGAATTAAATGTAATATGGTAGTTTCTAATAATCCTTACTTTTTTTTTTAGTTTTCGTTAATGAGTAGAAAAAAATCAATTTTTAAAATCATTGAGTGGAAATTCTTGAGCCACAATTCCTGCAGGCATGAATTTCCTCATTCATTTTAATTAAGCATGGTTCATGGTAATAGGCGCCACAATTTTCACATTGATAGACTTTGTAATCACCTAAGAATATTGAATGACAATAGGAACACGATGCGTTAATATTTGCAATATCTTGTTCGGGATATAAGACCATTTTAGTTGTTTTGCCATTAGAACCGTCAATTATTTTAATTTTTGGTGCCTCTTCAGTTGGTTCGTCAAGAAGTTTTGATATCGATTCAGGTAATACCAGTAAAAAGTAGCAAAACGGGCAACGGAATACATTTTCCTTATACTCTGACTTCTTAGCCCACATTGCTGCGCATGAAAGATGCATTGGTCTATCACAAGAGGGGCAATACCGGCCTTCAGAATAGAAATCGGCTTTAGTAAGAGGTGCTTTAGTTGAATGGCAAATTTGGCATTTTTCAGTACTTTTATTGGTCAAATCCATCATTAATCGAATGTCTAATAGGCTGGGACGTCGTAAAGGAAGAGCAATTTCATTGACTAATGGAGCGATATCTGTTGTTTTATTCGGATTAAAATAATCGGTACTTGATTTAATGTCTTTTTTCGAAGCAAAAGATTTTCCCGAATTCAAAATTGCTTTTGAATTGTTAAAAAAGCCAAATTCTCCTTTAGTTGTTTTTGCAATCTGCTTTAAAATAGTTCTATTATAGTCCTCTGACTTTCCAAGCTGACATGTATCAATAAAAATGCCTAATCCTTGAGCGATATTTATCATCTTCGTTAATCTATCGTCATATACAATTTTATTATCGGTAATTATAAAAATCCTGAATATTTTGCCCCCAATCTTTCTCATTTCTTCCACTAAGAGTTGTAACGAAAATGCGATCGCTTCATTCAAATTTCCTTTTCCAGAAATTTCTAATTTTTCAAGAGAAGAAATAAGTTTATTCTCATCATTCGTAAATCGAGTGAGGATCTTTGTTTCTTCACCGAATGTTAATAAGGCAATTCGATCTTTGAGGTCTATTGTGAATTTGGTCTGAATGAAGTTTTTCACAGCATCAATTGCAACTATTAAGCGATTTGGTTTGAAATCTTTTCTTAACATTGAGCGAGATGTATCGAGGATAACAATAGCATCTTCAATCTTTATATCATGCAAAATTCTTCATTCCCGTATATCGTGCATTTAATTAAATAAAATAAGATCCATAAATAAATGTTAATTTCATTGTTAATAACATAGAAAAAAAAAATGCAAAAGAAAAATTATTACTGCAAAAATCGATATGCAAAAAGACTATAGACCTTAATAGCATTAATAAAATCACAAATTTCAATATTCTCATCAATTGAGTGAGCGGTGGATCCACTTCCTGGTCCAAATAAAATTGTTTTCTCACAAAATCCACTATTTCGTAAGTAATGGGCATCTGCACTTGCGGGATATATCATTATAAAGGTTTTTACTCCAAATACTTCATTAATTATACTTTGCAGAACCTTCAAATCTTTAGAAGATTCCCAATCTTTCCAATAGGAGGGTTCAGAAACCTGTACAATCTCTAAATCTACACAAGTCTCGCTTTTCTTACCGTTTCCTTCATTTCTAATATGATAGTGAAGATCCTGTTCAACAACTTTTTTTAAAGCATCAATAATACTTTCACCTTTTTGCCCGGGTAATAATCTAAAATCAATATAAGCCTCACATTTATCTGGAACGACATTATCTTTGACTCCTGCTTTTATAATAGTTAAACTTTTTGTAAATCTCGTCAGTGCCATTAAAACATTCTGTAACATCACTTGTTCATTATAGATTTTTTCAAAAACTTCATAACTTGGAAAAGATTGAGAGACTAGTTGTTTTAACTTCTCAATTGATAAGGGAGGTTCCACCGAAGGAATGTAACCGTCGAGTTGATTTAATTTCTGGATTATATCACTCATTATATATATCGCATTCTTTCCCATAAATGGCCAAGAAGCGTGAGTTGATATTCCATTGGTAGTTACTTTTACGACCATTCTCCCCCTTTCGCCGACCATAATTGCGATTGGTAATGGTTTTAGTGCGGTAGGTTCCCCTATAATGGTAAAATCAATGTTTTTAGATTTTAAGGGATTCTTAACGCTCCATTCTGTACCTGTCCCTCCCATTTCTTCATCTGCAACCGCATTAAGCAAAAGGTTTCCCTTAAGAGCTATTTTTAGTTTTTTCAATACTTTCATAGTACAGACCATTGCTGCTAATCCACCTTTCATATCCGTTGTTCCTCGCCCATACATATATTTATTGCGTTTAATATAAGCTGATAAGGGGGGATATTTCCAATCCTCTTCTGAACCAGGAGGAACAACATCCATATGGCCATTGAAGAGAAGATTTTTATGTTCAAAATCATCGTTAAGTGTGGCAATGAGATTTGCTCGGTTCTCATCATATTCGAATATCTCTGCATCAATATCCACATCTTTCAAATAATTCCTAATTTTTACTGCAACATTTTTTTCATTGCCGGGGGGATTATAAGAATTGGTCTGGATTAAACTTTGTAAGAACGTAATAAATTCTTCTCTATTATCCTCGATCTCCTTTAATATTATTTCTTCTGATATGATTATTCTCCTCATTAAAATAGTTGAAATTAGTAATGAACCCTCGATAATAATTCTTTAATATTTCGTCATAAAAGGTAGATACGAATAAGATTAAAATAATTAGCAAATTTTAATATTCTTAAATTATTTTATAACTAAATTATTGTATAATACAGTTGGTTTTATTGAAACGACGCAAAAATGAAATAAGAAATACGGTTATTGTTAGTATATTTATTATAACAATACTTTTGACGAATGTTCAAATCTTTACTAGTTTTAATTTTGAAGATGTAAAAACTCGCACCGAATTTACTGATAGTTACCAAGACTTACACTTAAGTGATGCCCCCTATTTATCGGATAAATATAAGACGGGGGCAGGAGATAACCAGGATGTGCGCTTATATGTTAAAAATAGCTCATCTTCGCTAAATAATGAGGACGATTTTCAGATTGAAGCCATGTCTACTACTGATACTTGTTATCTCTCAGAAGGGAATTTTACTTTTGAATTTCAAAACAATTATACCACCGATTATGTATTAGAAGATACTCATCCCCTTGAAGCAAGTAATTTTATTAGTTTTCCCTTACAAAAAGCCTATTCATCTGTAGATATTGAAACTGGGACCGCTTTAAGTACAATTGATATGGATCAATTAACAGGAAGTAGTGGGATAATAATTGACGCTGTTAGCAGAGTGGTTAGTGTAAATGTATCTGTAAATTATACAGGGAGAAGCTATGACCAATCAAGTCTACAGATCAATGTTGGTTTTGATAGAGAGGACATTCTTGGATTTTTGCTCTCCTTAGGCCATAGTGTAAGCGAGGATGCTTATTTAACAATCAAGGTATATGATGTCGATAACTCAATTTGGAGAAATGTCACTACGCAAATGTTTGTCAATTCCAGTTTTGGACTTCACACTCTTGAAGAAAGTATCGTGAATGAAAACTTGAGTAATATTGATTTAAGTAATACATGTTATATCCAATTGTATTATTACGGTGCCTCACCTACTCAATATAATGTGACAATTAATCATTTTAAGCTACCCGCAACATATGCTTTTGATTTGCCTATAAATGATCAAGAATATGTTGCGCTAGAATTTGATCTCAAGGGAAAAAGTACCACCGTTAATGGGTTTTATGCGTGGATTCGTATTCTGGATCAAACGGAAGCCTTAACTTCTCAGCTTGAAATCAGTCTCTATAAAGCCGATGATACTCTTGTGCGAACTGAAAGTCAATTTTTAAATAAAATATTAGAACCGAATATTCTAATCGACTCAATTACGGTTAAATCCAATGAGTTTAATGGGGATTCCCTCAATTATTTTGCTTTCAATACAGCAAATACAAATGGATTACCATTATTTAACTACATCATTGTAATTAAATCTAATAATTCTAATACCGCATATAGTTTAGTTACCTTACCCCAATCGACTTTTGGAGATCCAGACGAACGGATCGACCATCAACTTCTGACAACATCTGACAATGGCTCTAACTGGGATTTAGCATCTATCTCTGTCCCTATCAGTTATACGGCAGAAACTCTTGATGCCGCTTCATTTAAAATCGGAGTGACCCGAGGATATATGCCTTCTGATTTCACAAATCCTGAAGATGCCGAGGACACGTTAAAAATTCAAGATCTTCCCATTCAAAATCTAGAGATCAACTCATATCCATATAATGGAAGCTCCTCGCTTAAATGGGGTTTAGGACAATGGTATCATAATTTTACTACACCAATTATTGATGATGCATTTAATGAATTTGTCATTGATCTAACATGGAATACGAGTATCATTACGGGATTTCAATTTAATGTCACGTATATGGCAACTGCATATTGGATAGAATTGGCTTCGAGTTTTTATAATACCTCCTATACGAGCGATCCAGAATGGCAATTGAATACTACACTTTCTCTTAGTGATCCTAATTTTAATGATTGGGATTTTTTTGAATTATGGTTTGTATATCCTGACTATTATTCTGCTCATAATCTTACGAACCCAAATTTTGAAGAAATTTTTGATTTAGCTGTTAATGAAACAGGGGGCGAGAGATTATTAGAAGAAGAGAGTTCCTATAAAATTTTCATTCTCGATGAAAATGTAACAAAAAATATATCTGGAGTATACTCTTTACAGCTGACAAGTTGGAACTTTTTGAGTCAAACGGATAGTTTTATTCATTTTAATCATATGGGTGTAGAAGCGCTCTGGGAAACACACGGATTTATGTTTGGAGATGATATCTCAGTCGGTCTAGGCGTTGAAGGACCAGGGCAACATGTTCCAAATACAGGTGATGCTGAAGTAAAATTATTTTATCCAGAAACAGGGGTAGAAGTACCGGGAGCTACCTTAGTAAATACTACTAATGGTATGCAAAGGAATTCTATATTATACTATGACTTTACTAATGCCACAATTTATTCCGTAGATGAAACCATTCCTGTGTTAGGGAATTATTATCTCGCGTATTTCTGGAATAATGGCTCTGCTATTGGAGCTAAGGCGCTTAAACTCTATATAGATGATTATGACGTGGGATTGAATTCTCTTTTCTACGATGAAATTGAAAATCAAAATATTCTTACTGGAGTAGTCGATAAAGTGTTTGAAAATTATTCAATATTAATTGGAAGCGTGAATATTACTGGGGTAGAATATGATCCTACCTTTTATCCAGTAAATCATTCTAATCTGGATCTTGAATATATATATGAAGTTTCCGGAATTAGCGTTCCAATTTCTTTGAAGAATTTTAAGCAAAACGAAACAATATTGAACCCAGATGAGGATGTGAATATTAACTTACAACTCCAAAACAATTTTGAGCTCAGTGACGTCAAAGTTCAAGTAACGGTACAATTGGTAGCTTTAGCAAATGATGATTGGATAATCGATCAAGAGATTTCTGATATAAAAACCTTAAAGATAAAGGGTGATTCATTGGGAAGGGACATTCGTGAATTTTCTCTTAATTTGACTATTCCGGCACTCCAATCAAACCAAGAATGGTACGGTTATAATAGTCCAGTTAGAAGGGGAGGTGTGAAAACTAAAGTGATTATTTCAGTTCAACAAGATAATAAACTTCATGAGATAGGTATTTATGACAGTAATGACTACGCGCTATTGGTTAATGATACACAAAATGATTTTGAAGGGTATATAATTGCCTTAAAATATAATACAGGGAAAACAGGTGAAACTATCGTAAAGCCTTTTCAAAGAGAAGAATGTAATTATTTGCCTGAACAATCAACTTTTGTCATCAATTTATTCGATAAGAATTATATATCCAGCTATGAACAATTTATTTATTCCTTTGGATTAAAACTCAATAGTAAATTCTCAAACGTTTCTATTAATCCATCCTATCCTATACGAGGTGAAAACTTTAATTTAACTTCAAAGTTGACTACTGAATTTGGAGCAGCTATCACGGGAAAGAATGTTACTTGCCAATACTATGATAATGATGAATGGCGTAATATATCCTCTCAAATATCTGATTCAAACGCATATACTAGTTTTCTTATCAATTCTTTAGAATTAAATGATGAAGACTTGCTGACTTTTCGCTTGACTTGGGAAGGAGATTCATTGATAACAGAAAAAACTCAAAATGTCACGGTCGAGCTATATCGCGCAGTCAATCAACTGAGTGCTTCCCTTCAGCAAACCGCGCTTCAAATCTTTAAAAATCAAAAAAATATCATTAAAGTAATCCTTAGTAATACAGGTAATTCTGAATTAAGAATCACTAGTTCAAATATCACGTTCAATGCGGATCCAGAACTGGGAATATCAATTGTACAAATTGATTATGTAAAACTTAACCAATTTAAACCCAATCAATCTACAGAAATTCTGTTAGAAGTGAGTGTTTCCGCAATCAATGATTTTGACTTAACAGTATTCATAGATGCATTAAATATAATTACCAAAGAAAACCTCTCGATTCAAGTGTCAGAAAATTTCTTAGTATATGATACTCCCCTTGCGAATATATTAAATACATTTTTGACATTAATTATTATTGGTTCAATTTTAGTGGTTTGGGCGATCATCTTCCTAGCGGTACGGAGATTAATCCGTAAAATAGAAACTCCTCTTGAAGAACCCGTGAAGAAAAAACCAAGAAAGGGACGATATGTCAAGGTTAGTGAATTAAAAGAAATACCGAAACCTCAAGAAGAAACACATCCAAAAAAGAAACGTTCAAAAAAGTCTAAAAAAGAAGCGAAAAAAGAAGAAAAAGAAAAATCCACTGATTTAGATTCCTTATTAGAAGAGGAAGGATTAAGCGATAATAAATAAGGCTTCTTACCTTCTCAAACTTTTTTTACTCTTTATTAATTTTTAATTTCCAAATTAAGATTATACAATAAAATCAAGGTCCGTTCTATAAAAAAGAGGAAATAAAATTATGAGTTTGAAATTGACATTAAATTGCGTTTAAGAAGACTTAATGAGGCTTTTCCGTCTAATCCCGCTAAGGCAATTAAAACGTGCTGATCTGACCCGACTAAGACCGCAAATCCGCTTTCTAATTCAATTGTAGTAGTTTTCAAGCTTCCTTTGCCAATGTCTTTACCTAAATTATTTGAGTCTTTAACTATCGCCGAACAAGCTTTTGCAATCGCATCATGATTCATGTCCGTGATAGTTTGTCCGATGATGACTTTTCCATTCATATCCGCAGCAATTAATCCTTCACATTCGGGTACTATATCCATTAATTCTGCCAGCTTCTTTTCAAGTTCTTTCTTTTCCATTGAAATGCAATCCTTTTACCTAATTATTAATAGCTTTTAAATTTGAAAAAGTAATATTCGATAGAGCAAGAATTTATCTTAATATATATATAATTTAAAGAAATTTAAATTTATCAAATATATAAAAAAGGAAGTAGGAGACTTTCTTATCAGAGATAGAATGCGGCCTATGAAAAAGAAAAAGGATTTTACCTCTCTCTATTATGAATGTCCTTAGTAGTGATGCAGTTAGGTAATTTTTAGATCCTTTCCCCAAATCATTAATTAAATTATTTTAAAATTATCAGAATAAGCTGTTCTTCTAAGGCTATCATTACTTCTCCCTTGGCGGTCTCTAATCGTATAAATTTGAGTGCTCCTTCTTGTAGAGCTTTGACGCATTGCTGAGATTTTCCAATTAAAGCTGTAATATAGGCACTAACTTCCTCTGTCTGTTCCGTAGGAAGATTTGATTTAATAGGAAGCCCCGTAGAGTCGCAAATGATAACTCCTCTTACCCCTTCCTTCTCTTCAAAACGCCGAATTATCGCTTTTACTTCATTAACATCAATCACGCCTATTTCTTCACCATTTAGTCCAATTATAAACAATAGGAAATTTTAATATTATAATTATAATATATTTTGTATTTAAAAAATTATCATCTTTATGAAAATAGTTGGAAACGCTCTTATAAAAAATATCTTCGGAACATATTTGTAGAACGTTCTTCACCGATCGTAGTGGGTCCCATATGGCCTGGAAATACAAGATAATTATCAGATAGTTGATCATTATACATAATCTTTTCCTTTATACTCTGAAACAGTTGACTCTGATTTCCTCCTCCGATATCAGATCGCCCAATGCTCCCTTGAAAGAGTAAATCTCCAGAAAAAAGAATGCCATCAATTTTTTGATTATTAAATGATTTAACATCATTAGTATAAAAGCAAAGCGAGCCTGGTGAATGTCCTGGAGTCTCAAGAGTATGAAGAGTTATTTCACCTATAGTAATGGTATCGTTCTCTTCAAGCCATTTATCAGCTTTTACTCCAGTATAAATTCGTGAATCAAATTCCTTTTTATTATACATCAAAGGAATTTGAAAGTGTTTGAGCAATCGCTCGACTTTAAGTGTATGATCAAAATGACCATGAGTGAGTAAAACAGCAATGGGTGTAGCATTTAATTCTCCAATCATCTTAATTATTTTGGTTGCATCTCCACCAGGGTCAATAATTATAATTTCTCTCGTAATTTCAGACCCGAAAAGATAGCAATTTGTGCCTAATGGCCCAACCATTAATCGTTTAAATATCATCTTCTCTCACGCGTTATTTTAGCACGATACCATAAATAATTAAGAAAAAGAAAAGTAAAAAATCATGCGTATGATTATATCTACTTATTATTAATCAGTTTATTGATCTCAACTAACCGATTGTATACATCAAGACCTTTTTCAGTAAGTTTCACGAATTTCTTTTTGTCATTAAGTTCTATCTCAATTAATCCCCGCTTGATTAAATCATCTTTTACCCGAAAGAAAGAGTTATAGTAGCTAAATTTGTTCAATTCGTTGTAAAATGTGTGTTTATCGGTCCTATAATTCTTAAATTGCGTTAATACTTCAAGTGTATCTCTAAATCCCTTCTTTTTTAAAAAACTAATTAACTCTTCAATTGCCATTTATCCCGTACCTTATTAAAAACAGTAATTTAAAATTGTACTTATTTGTAATTAGGAAAAATTTACAGAATTAAAAAAGGTTATGAAATTTTTTATTAACGCGATATCGAAACTAAATAAATCTATAGAGAAAATTGTAATATCAATTATCATTTAAAGAATCATGATCTATTTCTGAGAATCTCTATTTTGAATTAAGTGTGTGTCTATAGCTTTAAGTTAACCTTTTAATCAGATATTAATTCTTTTAATTGCATGAAATTAAGCAAATATTTCGAAATTGGGAAAGGATCCATTCCAGTTATTTTATCTTGCCCTCATGGAGGTTATAAGAAACCTAAAAAAATCCCGAATAAAGCTTTTGGCGTACAAACCCCGGATAGGAATACTTATTTCATCGCAAAACAAATTCTCTGGGAACTAAAAAGTCGGGGTATCTATATTTATTATATATTAAATAAGATTCATCGTTCCAAAGTTGATCTCAATCGTCCACCGCGTTCAAGCTTAGCATTTGATAAATCTTCTATAGAAGCTAAAAATATTCATCAACTTTTTCATGATCAATTGATTAATTTCAGTCAAGAATGTGTCCAAAAATATAATAAAGCACTCGTTATTGACTTTCATGGGTTTACTAAACCCTACACTGAATACCCCGATATTATTTTCGGTAATATTTTCGGAAAGACTCTACAAATCTTAGAAAATCCTCAAGTTGAAAATTGTGATAAATATTGGGGATGCTCACAATTATATAACGAGATTGCTCAATCCTTCACACTAGACGATGGACTTGCATTGTCAGACATTAATATTGCGTATTCGGGAGGATATATTACCCATCAATTTTATAATATACCAAAAGTGAATGCTATACAACTCGAAGTGGCAAAATTCATACGAATGGAACAAAATTCAACCCACAAATTTATACAAAGTTTTGTAAATGGTATTTCTAAGATTATCACTTAATTTTCTATTCGATCCCATGTAAGAGGAGTATATTGCTTTAAAGGTAATTGAATAGTACTTTGTGTACGTTGAGATTCATATGCCGCTAAAACAACTTCCAAGGCGGCTTTACCATCATATATAGTGGGTATATATTCATTAGGAAATCCAACCTCGTCGTTTGATCGGTCTAACACTTGATTTATAAAGCTACGAACTTCCCGAGCATAAGATAGATTCCACGCATCTTTAGATAATGGAATTTCAATCTCTGACAGTTTACTAATTCTAGTTTTCCTTATTCTCTTTTTAAGGGTCATTGGTTTTATGAAGTATTCAGGCGGTACATCAAAATAATAACTTCCTCGCGTTCCATGAATTTTTCCTAATTCTTCTCCCCAAAAGTCTCCGAGAACCGCCTCTGATCGCTGAAATATGGCTATACATTCTGCATTCTTAAAGGATAATAGGACGGTAGAATGATCTTCATAAACTCTACTTTTATGTATTCTTCGAATTTGAGCATTCACACTTTTTACATCTCCAAACCACCATCGGAATAAATCAAAATAATGGGGACCATGATCTAAAAGATCGCCACCCCCACACTTTTCGTTGGTAAATCGCCATAATCCCGCTTCTTGAATCAGGTCATCACTTGGATTGAATCCAATATCAGGTCTTGAATGATACCAATCAACAGATACGTGGAAGATGACTCCAATATCTTTTTCTTCAATTTTATCTTTTATATATTGAAATCCTAAATCAAACCTTTTTTGAGTTGCGGTTTGGAAAATGACACCACTCTTCTCAACAGCTTTAATCATTCTATTAACTTCTTCTAAATTTACGCCGATAGGTTTTTCACATAGGATATGTTTTCCATTTTCTGCTGCTTTTATCGCTTGTTCTGCATGAGCCCAATGCGGAGAACAAATACTTACAGCTTCTATATTTGGATCTTCTAACAACTCATCTGGATTCTGATATGTCCTTAAAATATTATATTTCTTCTGAACTTGTTTCAGATGAGATTCAAGGGGATCAGAAATAGCTACGATTTCGCAAAAGGGTGATTGGTGATATATGGGAATATGACCGATATTAGCGACATTTCCGCATCCTATAACACCGATTTTTAATTTATTAGCAGACATCTCTTCCAATAATATTATAATAGGAATTTTATATTGGTTAATCATATCTGATTTTTTTAAAGGTTTTTCATTAATTCAAAGTGATTGTAATTCCTAATTAAACATTTGTATCAAGAAATAGTTCAAAAGTTGAAATTTCTTTAGAATCATTTCTAAAAAATTACTTTTTGTCGGTTTAGGTTTTATATATATATTTTATATAGTTTTGGGAAAATAATGGGAAACTTTAAAAGTAGAAAAATGATATTAATAATAACAATTATAAAAATTGAAAATTAAACAATTAAAATATAAAAATTAAAAAAATTAAACAACATGCCAATCTGTTCAAAATGTGGTAAAGAATATTCATATGGTTCGTATCATCATATTCATTGTGGAGTAATATACAATGATGATAGAAAAGCATATGGATGGAACTGTGCAAAAGCGAAAGATTTGAGTGAAATTAAAGAAAAGATAATAGAAAGTTTTATGAAACCTTCTAAGATTGATTCATTATATACTTTTGAGTAATATCATTTTTAATATTATTTATTCCTCCCTTTTACTTTATTGAGTTTTTTATAGTAAGCATTCTTAATTTTTTCTATTATATCAAAATTTAAGTTGCTAAATATTCCTATATCTCGAAAAACTATTTAACCATGTAATCAGTTAAATAGTAATGCATATTGGTGGATTTGTTGACATTTCGACTAAAGATATTCCAAACTTACCGTCCATGGTGATATTTACAGTCGGATGCAATTTAAATTGCGAATTTTGTCATAATAAATATCTCCATAATCCATCTGTTGGCAAGCAGATGGGTTTAAATGAAATTATATCTGAAATTAAGAGTAATCTATTAGTCAACGGAATAAGCATCACAGGTGGTGAACCCACTCTCCAAAGGGATTTGATTGAACTATGCAAAGAGATTAAAAAATTAGGAAAATATATCAGTGTTGACACTAATGGTACTAATCCACACGTTATAAGTGGTTTAATTAAACACGTTAATAGAATCGCGCTAGATGTAAAAGCTCCATTTACAATGAAACGCTTGAACGAGATTTGCAATCAAAAAGTTGAGCCTAAATCAATTATAAAAACTTTCAAATTAGTAAATGAGCACTCAGAGATCGATTTTGAAGTACGAACTACTTACGTAGAACGCCTT
>SDNW01000159.1 GCA_004524725.1 Promethearchaeota archaeon | reverse complement strand
TATTCTCTGTAGACCTAAGGTGCTCTAAGAATCTTCTTCGTAGTTTTCTAATCGTAACTCCAATATAGTACATTTTATTTGGGAATGTACCATCAATATTAGTGTCAGTAAGGAGATAAATAACACCATAACGATTATCCAATCTTGATTTTGTATCGTTTTTCATTATTTCTTTTTGATTTTCCATTCTATATTCTCTAGTTTTAATCTCATCTTTATATATCCCACATAAATCTTCTATATCAGACTGTGTAAATTTTTGAGTTAAATTTTCTTGCCAAAATTCAAAATATTTCGAAAACCTGTCAAATGCAGAGACACTTCTATTCTTAAAATATTTTTCAATTGGTGAGAGCCCAAGTAAGCACCTACAAGTGTCTAAATTTAAGATTTGATCATAATATCGTTTTACTTCTGTAATTGGGATGGCTTGCGTTCCTTCTACTTTCATTATTTCTGAAATCTCATTATCAAAGGTTTTTAACCAAGTTTTTAAAGCATTTCTTAATCTTCTAGAAGGATTCAATAACTCTTTTGTATTAACAAACACTTCAGAATGAACTCGAAGGTGTTTCAGTAATCTTTCGTATTGTAAAGTGATTTCATCCATTCCTTTCTTAATTACGTTGAAAGAAATCTTTTTTTCATCCTTAAGAGCTTTTAACTGTTTCTTAGTAATTTGTTTTAGATATGATTTTGAAATTGTATCCATATAGATTGAGATGATCTTAGCTCCCCTTCCTATTGTAATGCAATATAGCCAATTATTAATAAAGGAATTTATCTCATTAGGGAACTCTTCATTAACATTAATGAGTAATTTCTTAGGAGGTAGTCCACTTTTATCAAAAAGGCATGCCAAGGAAGCATCAACAATCTCCCCTATTCGTTCATCAACATATACTAAAGGAAGATGATGATGATTACATATAGGATATTTTCCAAACCCCAAAAAACCAAATTTCAAAGGTTTCACTCTTTTAATTGTCTTGCAGCCCAATTGAGGACATATAGCAATCCTGTCCTCATTTGTGGTTTTTCGACTGACTATTGTATGTTCTACCATTCCTTTAATCCCTCCTCTAATGATTTTTGTTCTCTAACGATTTTTTCAACCCTCTCCTCTGGAATTAATATAGCAAGTTCATCATATAACTGAAGATAATTCACTCTCAGTTCCTCATAAAATCCTGAAGCCCAGTTGTTTAATATTTTAGATACTATACACGCTTCTTGAGTAAGATTTACGGTGAATTTAAGGAATTTTGGGTTTAGGTGTATTTCTCCTTCAGATAACTCATAGATTGATATGAAGAGATTTTGGGTTGTTTCCCTTAATGTTGTAAGAAGGTTATGGCTTATCATATCTTCTGCTAACCTAACTCTCTCTAACATTCTTATAAGTTCGGATTCATATGAAATCCCTTTTCCTTTAATTTTTGTGAGTAGATGTATAAATTCTGTCGCAATCTGTTTAAGTTTTTTTTTAGTCTCAGAACAATTTTTATTTACTGCTGTTAGGTAATTAATTGTTTTAGGACGAAACCTGTATTGAATTGTAGCAGTTTTATAATTTATGAAAGTACGAAGTTGTCGTGAAAGTTCCCTTATTTTATTTAAACCATGTATTTCATATAAAGAATATGGTAAATTTTCTGAATCATATTCTATATATGAATCCTCAGAATTGAAGTTCATTTTTACTTTAATAAATTTATTTTAAATTCTTCTTGAATTCTTTATATTTAAATAAAAAATATAGAGAAAATTTTCATTAAAACTTCTCATCTCAATGAAAATGTAATGGATGCGAGAAAAATTGTTTAAATTTATCCATTCTCTTTAATAATTGTTAACATATCATCTTCGAGAGTAGATTGATGTTTAGGATTCTCAATGATTACATCCAATAATTTTCCGGAAGAATCGAAAAAGTAAAAGGTAGGAATAGCTTTCAGATCAAATTTAGGATTTACTGCTTCTGGCGGAGAGCGAGTTTTATGCCATAAGGATTCATCGGGTTTATGGAGAGCATTAACCATTATACCATATAATATTTTGAGATCAATTTCAACATTTTTTAAACTATTGATAATTTTAATCATTCTCGGTATATTTTTATTACAATCCGGGCACCATTCAGCCCCTAAAACTACAATTCTTATCTTTTCATTTCTTGAGAGAAGCAGTTGAGCAATTTCTCGAAGGATCTCTTTTTTAGGCTCATAAGTTTTATAATTAAAAGCAATTTTCTCTTCATACTGTTTCATATATTCATCTAATGTCATTGTAGGAGAGACTATATCCTTCCATGTAAGTTCAGAGTTGGTATTCATAGTATTAAATTAGAGTTTTGTTCTATAAAAAAATTTTTTTAATAAATCATAAAATAATATCGAAATGCAAAAATTTTCTGCTTTTTGAGTTTATTAGCTATTTTTAAAAGAACATTTAGATTAAACAATTTATATTTGGTTTAAAGATTTTCAATTTTTAGCAACTTATTCAAGAGAAAATTTGCTCCTTTTTTATCTAAAGGCTCGTTGTTATTCCCGCAACGAGGACTAAGACAACAAGCAGGGCAACCATTTGGAGTTCTGCAGCTACAAGTACTAATTAGTTTAGCAGTTAATACCATTAGCTCTTCCAATTTTTCATATAAAAGCTCTGATATGCCTATTCCGCCTCGATAGGCATCATAAATATAGATGATAGGATTTTGCTTTACCGGATCAAAATCTATGGAAACTCCTCCTAAATCCCATCGTGAAATTTGAGCCAAGGCAGGTGCCATAGCAATCATAGCATGTTCAATCGCGTGAATAGTGCCACCTAAATCATAATCTTCCGATTCCAATTGTTTTTGAAGGTCAAATGGGATTTCAAACCATACTGCTTGAGTTTCGAATTCAATGAGGGGGATATCATCTAAAGGATTTCGAGAGATGGTCTCCTGGGTGAGAGTATCTATGACTTTATATGCATAATATTCATGTTCGACTTTTACCTCCCCAAAACAACTTTCAATGTTCTTGTTCGGTCCAATAATTTTAGTAGAATCTACGTGAAGTGGATAAATTCTTGTATGTTTTAATGATTGAGTGTAATACTCCACATCCCTACGAGAGACATAGACCATTCGATTAGGTATATCCAATTCATTTACTATGTAAGTTTCTGCTTCATATAAATAAATTGCCCCTGGATGTAAATCTCGAAATACATAGCTTTCATCTTCAACGGTTAATGTTTGTTCACCAGAGTCACTATAAAAAACGACCTTATAGCTTTTATTAGAAAGATCTTCTAATCCAAACTTTTCATTTGGGAAGAAATCTCCCTTCCAGTAATACTTATTTCCTCGTTCCATCAATAAAGATTCTAATTTTAATTCTTCTAATAAATTACGGAACTTTTCCCGATCTTGTATTTCAAATTGCAAATGATCTTCGATTGTAAGCGGGATTTCCTTTGAGGCACAACAGAGATGATTTTTAAGAATATAGGTGTTGTTCAAGGAGATTAATAATTCTTCTTGAATTGGACCAAATAGATATTTTGGATTATGGACGTAAAACAAATCTAATGGATTTTGCATAGGAATATAGGTTGAGATAGATAATCCCGTACCTCTTCCTGATCGCCCTATTTGTTGTCTTAAACTCGAGATCGTTCCAGGAAATCCAGAACTAATAGTGGCATCTAATGATCCAATATCGATTCCTAATTCTAAAGCATTGGTGGAACTGATCCCTAAAATCTCTTTAGCTTTAAATTTTTGTTCGATTTCTCTTCGTTTCTTTTTGTTAATTCCCGCTCTATAGCTAAAGATTTTATCTTTGATATAGGGAAGGGCTTTTCGCACCCAAAGTGCTTGAAGTTCAGCCATTTTCCTTGAGAGGGTAAAAGCAAGAGTTTGAACGCCATTCTTATACTTTAAATGGCTAATGAAAAGATTTTTGGTTTCTTGATGGG
>SDNW01000158.1 GCA_004524725.1 Promethearchaeota archaeon | reverse complement strand
TATTCTTCTGCAATACTCTTGATTTGTTCTGATAAGGTGTTTTTGCGATCTTCAATAAGTTCACGAAATCCTCCCGAAATCAAAATTATCCTCTTTATTCCTTTTTCCCCACATTCTCTAAAAATTCCCGGCACAATTTTTGCGGGAAGAACAATCACAACTAGATCAGGTACTTCAGGAACATCTGATATTGATTTGTAAGCTTTGAATCCCATTACTGATTCTAATTTTGGATGAATTGGATAGATTCCTCCATCATATTCTGACTTTATAAGGTTCATAATCTGGATTGAGGCGAGTGACGCTCCTTGATTGTTTGCTCCATAGAATGCTACACTTTTAGGGTTAAGGAACCCATGTAGAAAATGATTTTCATTCATAATTATTTACAGAAATATAGCATAGCTTTAAAAGGTAAATTTTTGACCATTTATTCTAAATAGGTTACAAAATAATAAATTAGAAAGAAATTTAAACTGTTTGGAATGAATTGTCATTGAGAAACATTGTTTTCTATAAAAAGTTTATTTTAGTTAACACGATTTACACTTTAGGTAATTTTAAGAAAGAATTAATTTAACAATTTAGGCATACCTAAAATTTAATACTTCTTAAAATGCTAATATAGATATGGATGTTAACCACCAGCTTTTTGAATTGAGTTTTGCTTAATTCAAACTTTTATTTATTAGATTGTGTTGTGATGTTCTTTCAGTCGATGGAATGGTGGTTTTTGTCCTTCTGAGAATGGAGAAACATACTTTCTTTCTTTATGGTCTTTTTTAAATTGTATCCAAGCTTTATCAACAAGATTTTGATTTTGCATAAACTCAAGTGCAGAGTGAGTTAAAACTTTTGCAGCAGTTAACATTCCTTTATGTCCTATACTCATGCCTGCTGTCGCTACATTCTGCCAAGAATGTCCAGGAGAACCCATAACTTCACAGGCAATCATGAATTCAGCTAAGGGAGTTACCCATGAAACATCTGCAACATCTGTCGATCCTGGTTGTGATTGTCCTTGACCCATCGGTGGAATTATTACTTTATTAAGCGGTTGACTTAACACTGCTTTAGCTAAGTCAAATAAATCGGGTGGTACCAATTTCAGATAACCTTCCATAGGATTAGGGGGTAAGGTCTTTTGAAGCTCACGGGCAAATTTCTTATCAGCAGAATTAAATTTTGGTGGTCCTACTTTTTTTAAATTCGCGTCAACAACCTCTTGTACCACTTTATTGTAGAACGTGTTATACATCCCACTTAATAAATCAATTTCAAGTTTTGTTTCGGTCATCATAGTAGCTCCTTTCGCAATATTTACTAATCTCTTATAAATACTGTCCAATTGATGTCTTTGAGGCGCTCTTACGTAATACCATACCTCAGCCTCATCTGGAACAACATTTGGTGCCTTTCCCCCCTCTGTTATTACATAATGCAACCTAGCATCACTGATCATATGCTCTCTCATATAATTAGCTCCAATATTCATCAATTCTACGGCATCAAGCGCACTTCTCCCATTTTGAGGATCTCCCGCAGCATGAGCGGTTTTTCCGAAAAATTTGAAGATGACTGAATTCATTGAAAGCGAAGACATAACATTTAGTATATTTAAGCAGTTAGGATGCCAAGTAAGAGATATATCAACATCGTCAAACAATCCTTCTTTTATCATATAACCTTTCGCATTGAAAACTTCCTCCGCGGGACAACCATAATATCGTATTGTACCTTTAACATCTCCAGCTTCTATAGCTTCTTTTACCGCCATGACAGCCGCTAATGAACCCGTCCCAAGTAGGTTATGCCCACAACCATGACCTGGAGCGCCTTCTTTGATTGGTTTTTTTATAGGTTCAGCTACTTGACTTAAACCTGGTAGAGCATCATATTCTCCCAGAATCGCTATTGTAGGCGAACTACTTCCGTAAGTCGCTACTAAACTGGTTGGCATATCTGCCACTCCTTTTTTTACGTTAAAACCAGCTTTTTCCAGAGCTTTCACTAGTAAATCCGATGATTTGAACTCCTCAAGTCCTGTTTCGGCATAACTCCAAATCTTATCCGAAATTTCAACAAACTTTTCTTTATTTGCTTCAATCCATTTCGTGTATTTTTCAAGCATTTTAATTAGTGATTAGTTATTCAACTAATTTTAGTTTTCATGTTCTAGTAAAAATGATGTGACTAAATGATCATATTTATATAGGATGATTTATTTTAATCTATTATATGACCAAATAGTCATATAAATGGTGTTTAAAATGTTTGATAAAAACAACATAAATGAGGATTTTGAAAGAGATCCATATTTTCGAGAATTTAATCATGGCCCTTCTCCTAGAACTCCATATCATCCGCCTCCCCATACGAGGAGAAGGTCATTTAGACCCCCTCCACCTCCTATGCCCCCTATCCCTGTCTCTCGTGAGGATTTCAAAGAATTAAAGCATTTCTTTATTTTGTCAATAATTATTGATAAAGAAGAAGGAATTAATGGATATCAATTACAAGAACATTACAACATTCCACGAGGGAGTATGCTTAGAAGTTTAGAAGAACTAGAAAATGGAGAGTATCTGAAAGTTACGGAGACTAAAGTAGAAGGCCGTGATCAAAAGATCTATTCAATATCGGAAAAAGGGAAACAATATCTCGAGCACCTGAAGGAAAAATGGGCCAATGAATTTGCCACGATGTCAGATATGGCACCTCCTGAAGTATACGCTCATCCATTCACTCGAAGACCTCATCGAGTTAAAATGATGCGGTTCATAGAACACTGTGAATCGAAAGAGGAGGCGTTAGATTATTTTCGAGGAATGCGATCGAAACTGACTTTATCAATAAAGAGACTTAATTTCCGAATAGAAAACATAACTCAAATTAAGGAAGAGTTAGATTCAGTTATCTCTAACATAGAAAAAATGGATGGTCTTGATAAAAAGAAAGTAAAGGATCTCGTAAAAGATGTCAATATAAAAAAAAGGCATCTATAATTTTTTTTTTAGTTTTTTTATTTTGATTTTTTGTATTTTTTGTCTTTTTATTGATATAAAATAATATAGAGCATATCTGGATTCGTTTGAAAAACTTATTTAACAGATGTTGATTTATTTTAAAAACATATCAAAAATTTACTAAAAAGAAGGAAAGTGAATACAAATATGAGCGATAATGAAAAGAAAGAAACACCTATAGATAAACTTAATAAAGCTTTCGTAGACTTTGTTGGTGGCGCTTTTGGGGAAAGTGGGAAGGAATTTATAGAAGAGACTTCTGATAAAATTAAAGATTTTTCCAGTCAATCAATTAAAAAATTTATGGAGTTTTCAGATTCTGTATTGGATAATCTCAAACTTTCTGATAACGAGCAGGTGATGAAAGCACGAGATACTGTGGAGGATCTTTTGAAACAAGCGGGTTTATTAGAAGAAGACGAAGAAGATTTCTGATTTTATGAAGATTTTGCTGTTAATTTATTTTTCTTTTAAATTTTCTTTTTTTAAATGCATGACTTAACAATTTAAAGAGTTAAATAAATACCACTTTAGTAAACTAAGCTATAATGGCAATTTTATAACTCGTCTGAATTCTTTAAAAATGAGGTTATTTCTTCGGAAGTAGAATTAAATAATTCTGAAATAACTTTTATACTGACGTCTTGATCCATACCTATCTTTCTATAATCCTGATATAATTTGATCCATGTTTCTTTTTGGGCATATTTTTCAGGATGCTCTTTCTGGATGTGCACCCAATATGGTTTCGTTAATGCTACCCCACAATATGGGCAAAAACGTGACTCTTCTTCATCGCTCATGGTAAATCGTACATAATTGTATTTTCAGATATGTTAAATAAAATACGATATTAGTTTAAAAAATTATTAATTATTGCTATAAAAATTTAATGGAATTATGTCTTATAAAGGTTTAATTCCTAATGTAGAATTTTAAAATTCTCTAAGCTTATTCTCCTCTAAAAGCAAAAGAGATAAATTTTCTACT
>SDNW01000040.1 GCA_004524725.1 Promethearchaeota archaeon | reverse complement strand
TAATTATTACTCTGAAAAACAAATCGTCTCTTGATGAAGTTAAAAAAATGATTACTAAAGTCGATGAAAATATCATCCATTTTATTAATGAACCTCTCTTTTTATCGCAATTTACAGAATCAGATATCTATGAATTTTATGTGAATAATTTGAAAAATTTCTTAGAAAATGGAAATTTTACTAAAATTCCTGATGCTACTTTCGAAGATTACTTCCCATTGAATCATCAACTATTAGAACATATTTATCACATGAATAACGGAAATCCCCGAGAAATTTTAAAAATCTTGATAAAAATTTTCAATGAGATTATTTTCTCCAATCAAAATCTTTCTAAAATCTTAGAAAAGTATGAAACTTGAATTTAGTTTTAACTTTCTAAATACGATTTACTAGATTTCTAATAATGTCTATCTCTTTAAGGAATTGAGATTTATTTTCTTCTTCCCAATCAGAGTTTTCGATTAATGTTTGAAAATTTTCTATTTTATTAGTTGATGGGAAAAAAGCTTGCAGTATTAAACGTAATCCATGTGGCTTAAGAATACGATAATTATTATTTTGATTAAGCAACTCAAAAATAAGAGACTCATCTTTAAAATGTCTATTTATTACTTTATCTATAGTCTCTTTTAATTTAGATTGTGCTTTATTTAACACTACTAAAAAACTCTTAAAAATCGGGGCGGGATATTTGTCTAATTGTCGAATTATTTTCAACGCGATAATAGTATTAGACTCATATTCCTCCTTTAGAGCGCTAGAAATAACTTGTATAAAGTTACTGTTAGATTTTACCACTTCTATGTTTGTCTCTAAAACTTTCAATATTTCAGTTCTTATCCATCTATCAGAAACATAAAATGTCTCGTAAAGATATTGGATGTACTTTTGTTCCAAGGAGGTAATCTTCCCTAATTCTCCGAGTAAGTAAACTATGTTAATGTTAATTTTTGAAAGCTCTTCATTATTAAAAGTATCAAGGAGAAAATCTATTATTTCAAAATGAAGTGGGTTTGGTCTTTGACTTAATTCTATGATAATATCATTTATTAGGTTTAGATTAAAGTCATTCTCTTGAATTTTTGTAATGATTTTTTCGTTATTATTCATCTTTAATAAACCAATTATAATAATTAAGAATAATTATCATCTTGGCTAATTATATCATCATCGTCTGGTGATACATTGCGATCCTCTTGTGATTTTTCGATACTATTGGAAGCTTGGTTTCCCTTAATCTCCAATTTTTCAGTATCGAGGTTCTTTGATCGAAGATAATTCTGAAACTCTCGTTCTGAGATTTTATCGGAACTAAGTGCGCCACTAGTGATCAAATACTCCTTAAAATCAGAGACAATTGAAATAACTTCGCTTTGATTAAACTTCTGTCTGTAAATAAACCCCTTTCTTTCGAGGATATACTCAGAATACCACCAATAAAAAATGAGCGTAATTAGCAGTACAAGAAAATTATTGAGTAAATTTATCTGACTTCGATTCGTATAGGTTCCTGGTATAGATCCCGCTCCAGTAATCATGATAATTTGGCCTTCAATATAAATCAAAGTAAAAGCAAATAAGAAAAAAGCAATATTATTTTGGTTAAAAATCTTGAATTTGTAGATTTTTTTGCCTAAACTCGTAAGTACCATAAAAGCGGTGAATATCATAAGCATAACATCGACTAAGGCCCTAAAAATGTCAATACCCAATGCAAATGAAACAGATCGGAATGAATTGATGAAACTGAACGATCGAAACCAGATTACTAACCAAATTAAAATGTAAAAAAGAGACGAAAAGACGTTTGGCGTATTATTTTTTTTGCTTCTGATAAAAAGATAAATCAGGCGATACGATGTTAGGACTATAATTATAAATACTGCAATATTCCATCCATTAAACCAATAGATGGGTTCTAATGAATCTATAGGGGATTGAGGTTCAAAAAAATATAAGAAACCGAAATAAGTTCCTAGTTGAATACCTATTGGTATGATAAGAGCAGCAATTAGAAATATCAGTGCGAACAAATCTGCCTTCTTCGAACCATAATCGTTATTAATCAACTTCTCATTTGCATTCATAGATATATTTTCAAACCCATTCTTAAGAAAAAAAATTTGGATTAAATTCCATCCAAAATAGAGTATAATAAAAAAACTGGGAAGAATAAAATCCCATCCCAGAAATTGGATGGGTACTTGACTAGAAGAACCAAAGAAAAAATAAAGCATGGTTATAACCGCGGAAAACGTAAAAACAAACAAGAAAAAGACTACTTTCTTTACTTGGTCCTTTCTTTCCTCTGAAAATAGGATTTTCTCTAATTGAGGGATCCTCCCGATAAAAAGATAAATTAAAAATGTCAAGGCAAAACTAGTAATAATAAATAATACAACATCGCCTAATCCTTGTATAGGGTTAAAACTTAGAACAATACATGAGATTAGGACCCCTAAAAAGCAGATAGAATATAATGCGTGGCTTAAACTAAATATTTTATGAAATGTAATTCTGATTTTTTCTTTTAGACTTAAATCTTTATAAGCTTGATTCATGATAATTCTTTCACTTTGTTGTTAACTCTTTACTGGGAAATATTATTCTATAAGATTTAAATATTCATAAGATCATTAATATCAAAATAACAATATAACTTAAAAAAAGTGAAACCAATGCATTCAAATAAATTTAGAAGTAGTCTATTTTTGTTACTAATAGGATGTTCGCTTATAACTATCGCAGCTATTACTCCGACAATAATTTTTACTTTTAAACAAACAAATCTTATCGTTAATGAGACTAATTTAATTTTAAGAACTTCATCTACTTATACTACCCCGATAGAGATAGATGAGACGGACCCTTTAAATGACTGGGAAGATGCAAAAGCAGCGGGTGTTTGTACCGGTTCTGGGACTCAAGGAGATCCATACGTCATAGAAGACCATATTTTCGATATGGCTGGTGCTACGAATTGTTTAACTATTTCTCATTCAAGAAAATATTTCAGGATAGAAAATTGTAGTTTTAAAACCACTGGTCTTACAGCAGGGATATTATTAACGAATACAACTAATGGTGTCGTAGAAGATAATTATTTAAATAATATCTTCGTAGGTATCTTCTGTAATAATTGCAGTTTAGTTTCAATTATTGATAATAATGCGACTATGTGTGTTCTTGGGATTGCTGCATCTGATTCAGACAATTTAGTTTTAAATTTAAATAAATTAGGCAAATCTTTGGGTAATGGTGTGGTGTTAGATAATACAAACGATTGCAGCATTAACAATAATTTTGTTACTGATAGTCTTGATATAGGTATTACTATGAGTGATTCTAATTCAAATGGATTTATCGGAAATACCTTAATAAATAATACAGATGGGATTTACTTAATTAACTCTAATTATACTAATATTAGCAGTAATACTATAAATGTTAATAGAAATAATGGGATAGTAATAGAAGATAGCAATAACTGCGAAATCCATAGCAATACTTTATTTAATAATACCGATTCGGGAATGCAATTAATAACAAGTAACTATAATGAAATTTTGGATAATGACGCAGATTATAATTTCTATGGTATTTATCTATTTAGTAGTTCTAACTCCAATAACATAGCTCAAAATACTGTACTTCACAATGAGGATGATGGAATTTACATAGCAAGCTCTGATAATAACTCAGTAAGTGAAAATACTGCAAACCATAATGGAGACGAAGGAATTTGGTTAACTGGTTGTGATCACTCTGTAGTATACAAAAATACAGTATTTAATAATTCTGGATTTGGTATTCGGTTTAATTCTGGAACAAACCTTACTTGTCATGAAAACCTAGTATATCATAACTATGAAAGTGGGATTAGACTTTTTGGTATTAGTCAATCTAAAGTTGAAAATAATAATGTTCATCATAATAATTGGGATGGTATAAGAATTCGAAGTACAAGCTTAAATAACATTATTAAGGGAAATATAGCTCAATATAATAATTTAAGTGGTATTTATTTGTATAGTATTACTGATAATAACCTCTTAATAGATAATACCGCATCGTATAATGAAGTACATGGAATATTTCTTGAATCGGCTGATAATAACTACTTAACCTCAAATACCGCTAATAATAACAAAGAGAATGGTATACATTTATTAAATAGTAATGGAAACACAATAATCAGCAATATTGCTAATAATAATAATAATGGAACCTTCTTGGATACAAGTGATAATAACATTGTATACGGCAATACAATGATTGGCAATATCGTGTGTTATAATGAAACAGGGAGTACAGGCAATACGTTTGAGGAGAATATATGTAGTGCTGCCCAACTTCCTCCAGTTCCCTTTGATCCCTTCTTCTTAGGATTGATTATTGGTCTAATAATCGGTTTTGGAACCTTAGCTGTAGTGATTATTATTTCTCTTATGCGTGGTCGAAAAAAGTAAACTCTTAACTTTTTTTTTTAATTTTTATTTATCCCTTTTTTTTTCCTAATACGCCAACATAGATACTAGTTTCGTTAAGTCCGTCGATATCAAGTAGCCTATTAAGTTCATCATCGTATATCGCACCAATAGTACACGCACCAAGATTTAGCGCTTCTGCTACTAAATAAAGATTCTGTCCTATATGTCCTGCGTCTAAATAAATATATCGATAACATCTTTGGAGATATTTCCATTGGGATCTTCTAATAATTGCGGTCCAGATAAAATTCACGCTGGAATTAAAAGCCATTTTCTGGTCCAAACATCCTTTTGCTACCTCCATTCGGAAGTCTCCCCTTTTCAATAATTCAAGCTGATGATTAGGAACATTATAATGATAAATTCCCTGTTCGATATTTGAAACATTATTGATTACTGGATAAGTTTCTATAGGATAAAGCCCACCCGCGGAAGGAGTTGTTCGAAAGGCAAAGTTTGGAAATTTACGAGTCAACCCCATCATTCCATATAATAGCAGACTTAGTTCCATACGAGATATAGGAGAGGAAGCAAAATTACGAGTTGATTTGCGATTAGTTATCACTTCCCAAAATGGAATCTCGTGTTCAAATTTTGGTTCAGGAAGTTCTATTATATCCAAAGCATCAGAATACTCTTTATAGGTATTTGGTTTATTATCCCAATCTAAATAATGGCGGGGAAGTTCACCACGCTTATATTTAGACTTTTTTTGAAAGTCATCTCCATAGTTATCCATATTATCTCCCATAACTAATTTGATTTTAAGTAATTTTAAAATATTGAGCTAATAAATTAAAAATAGAGTAATTAAGAAAGAAATTGGAATTTAAAAAAATAAAAAAAAAAAGAAACAAATAATTATTTTACAGCTTCAAAATAGATGTTCCATTGTTCTTCGTCTTCATTAAAGTCAGTTCCTAAATGCTTATGTTTCGTTTGCTTTAATAAGTCCCTTGGTACAGACTCACTAGCTGGTTTGTAATCAGTTATTACCTTTAAAACAGAGCCTGGTCGCATCTTCATCAGCTGTTTTTTTGTTTTAAGCGCTGGAACCGGACAAACTAATCCGCATACATTCAATTCCATATCAAAATTCATATTCTTTTCCTCATATTTTGTTTTTAAATAAAACTATTCTTCACATATTAGTGTGAAGAGTGGTTCATCCCTTCCTTGATCAACTTTCATTTCAAGTTTCATCATTTGGGTTAATCGTAGGGCTTCATATCGTACTTTTTTTGGTTCTAAATTCAAATTATAGGCCATTTCAGTAATGGTCCCCATTCCTTGAGAAGTTATGTAATCAAGTACTTGTTGTCTTGGAGTTTTTTCGAAGGTCATCAACTCCCGCTTAGATTTGAGATTTATTGCTTGATTGATCTCTTTTTCAATTACTTCTCCCTCTTCGAATAAACCTGATTTAATAGCATGTTCTACTATTTCTTTTCCTCTATCAGTCCACACTACGACAGTACTATAACCCTTTTGAGAACCAACTTCTCCCGCGGTTATATCTGAATAGATTGCAGGAAAGTCTTGACAATGACTACAGAAGTGATTACAACTCAAACATCTCCTTGCTTCTTGTAAAGCCATATCTTCGTTAAACATTTGATCTATTTCTTCAAAACTCCAGCTAATCTCCTCAGTTGCGTCTTCTAAAGATTCAGGTTTTAATGAATAATCTTTCGGAGGTTTCTTTGGACCAGCAAAGAAAGAATTTACTTTCTTATATCTCCCTTCCATCAAGCTTTCTCCCTTCAAATATTTATCAATTGAAATAGCCGCTTCTTTACCGTGAGCTATTGCTGCTATAGCAACTGCTTTTGAATTATTAATAATGTCACCTCCAGCAAATACTCCTGGAATGCTTGTTTCAAAAGTTACTTCATTAACTTTAATTTTATTTCGTTCTTTTTCAAGTTGATTTTCTGTAGCTGCATCGATTTGATCAAAATCGACTGCTTGTCCAACAGCAATAACAATTGTATCTACTGGAATCTTAAAATCAGAACCCTCTAATTTATTGAGAGCTTTTCTGCCATTTTTATCAGGATCGCCCCATTCAATTTGATAGCAATTTAATACTAGTTTACCATCCTTGTTCTGTGTAATTTTAGAGGTAGATGTAGCAAAGTGATATTTCATAAATTCAATCTCGTTTTCGGGTATATCTTTTAACACTAATTCTAATTGTTCTTCGGACATGATATCTACGAGATGTACCTTCTCAGCTCCCAAACGTAAAGCAGTCTGAGCCACGTCGATGGCTACTGGACCGCCTCCAATGATTCCTATTGTTTTTCTTTTAAACTCTTCATTATTTTCCCAGTATCGGTATTTCCTATCCATCAAAAACGTAATTGCAACGTGAACATTTGGAAGATCCTCACCCTTTAAATGAAGAGTTCGAGGCTTATATTGTCCTGTTGCAATAAAAATCGCTTCAAAACCCTCGTTTTTCAAATCATCAATGGTCATATCATGACCTAATGGACTATTAAGGATTACGTTAACTCCCGAATCAACAATCCTTCCAACATCATAGTCTAAAACATAATTTGGTAGGCGAAATTGTGGTACACCGAATCGAAGCATCCCTCCAGTTTTATCTGTTTTTTCAAATATTGTGGGTGCGTACCCCATTCGTCTTAAGTAGTATGCAGCGGTCAGACCAGCGGGTCCTGAACCAATAATGGCTACTTTTCTAGCATTTTTATCCAGTTTTGGTTTCTTTCCTGTTTTTGTGGAGTTTTCAATCTCCCATTCAGTTACAAATTTTTTCAATTCTCGAATCGCTACTGGATGATCATCTCCGATTAAAGTACACCCATGCTCACATTCATTAGTGCATATACGACCACAAATTGAAGGTAACGGGTTATTTTGACGGATTAGATCTACCGCTTCTTGATATTTTCCTTGTCGAATTAGTGAGATATAGCCTTGAGCATTTACACCAGAAGGACAACCATTACAACATGGAGAGCAGACTATTCCCTTATCTGTTAGTTCCGTTCGCATATGAGAGTTACAAAAAAGTCCAAATTTGAATATCTTGCGATTCATTTCTTCCTCTAATTCCGCAGCACCTCGAATTTCACAGGGAACTCCTACAATACCTACTGGCTCAGAAGTTTTTCCTACAAGATTCACCAATTTTTCGAGTACCCCTGAACGACCATAAATCACACCTGCTTTATCAACGACTTCTTTAGGATCCGATACTATCTCTGCTTCTGGTTTTTCCTCTATATCTTGCACCATTACTATCTCAGCTAACTCCTTATTATCTAATAATGATTTTGCTAAAGTAGTAACAAATCCCCCACTAGCTGCTTTTGCTAAAATTTCCTGATTTTTACTTCTTAGAGAGTATATTGCCTTTGGTTTTCGTTTTTCGAACTTTTTCTGAATGACTTGAGGACAATTCTGATAACACTTCCCACAATCTTGTCCTTGACGTTCTAAAATACAATAATCTTTAAGAACTGGGCGTCTTACTTCCATTTCAATATGTTTACACGATCCAACACAGAGACCGCATCCCTGGCATAACCCAGCATCTATTATTTCGTTTTTTAACAGTTCAAAACTCATTCTTATCCCTCTTTGATTGTAATTTCTTTTATTACTCCTTTCGGATCAATATTATAATTTATGGAGCCATTTTTGTAGGTGCCTTCTACTATTTCAAAAATATGGCTTTTATAGCTTTCAAAGTCAACATCATCATCAATTATCTGTTTAAATCCACCAAAATATACATTTGAAAGATTCATATTTCCAGCAATCTTCCGGATTTTATCAGTAGTGGCTTTGTATTTTTGAGCATCTTTGTTGTTCGTAGCTTCAATTAAATCCGCTTCTAAGCTTAATAATTCATTTCGATACTTCTTCGTTTGTGTACTTACTTCGATGTTATTTGCTTTTTCATAAGTTTCAATAAGTTTAAGTGTCAATGAAATTGATCTATTTCCTCCTAATAATCCAGTGATAAGAGGTAACTCTTCGATTAATCTCCCGGTAAAAACATCTTGTAATAGATTACCTGAAGATTGAATTCTCCCTCTTGGTAGTCCTGAAGTTAGCAAGGTAAATCTAAAGAAATTTCCAAGAATATCCGGTAAACTCTCAGTAAGATCGTCATCCGCATCAGCAAGCTTATCTGTTGCTCCTTTTTCAGAATGCTCAGTAGCCATTTCAATATTTCCCATAAGTGTGCCAAACATTCCCAACATACGGATTCCAGATCTTTCCACCATTGGTTTACACCCTCTACATGGTGTATTAAAATCTATACATCTCTCTTTACATTTTTTTGCTATGAACCCATTACAGAGAAAGCCTAAATCATTGAAGCAAGTCTCTTCATCATCAATCTCAATTTGTCTATTTACAGAATCTAGATAATCGCAAGTTGCTTTTCGTTTGCATACACTACACAATGGATTATTCCCTTGTAATTCTTCGCCATTTATGACTGCAATTAATTCTTCAATTTCTCCTAAACATCCATTTACGTTAGTTATATTAGAAATCAAATCTTTCAATGGAGTTACTTGATGACCTCTTTGATTTGCTAATGCAAAAATTCCTCCAGTGGTAGTACAATCTCCATATGCAAAAATTCTTTTAGAATTATTTTGGATTTTTTGAAGAGAATCCAGATCATCCGGTAATATATATCCGGAAATCACTGCTACATCCATATTTTCTTCTTTCCAATCTTGAGGATCACTAATGAATTCGATATTCATCTTCTCCTCTAGTTTTAATAAAAGGGTTTCATAGAAACATTTATTGCAGCCGTTAAACTGGAATATTTTAACATCCATCCTTAATCGTCCCCTCTTCTTTAATTGCTGTGGCTAAACGTTCCACAATATCTTCAAAATCTCCTACTGCAGTTTCTCCTTCAGCAGCTCGCGAAGTATATTGGTTTACGAACTGATCGCTATATCCTAACTCTTTAAACAATTTCTTCATCAGTTTTATTCTATGCATTGATAATAAGTTTCCATTAAAAAAATGACATGCCCCTATACAACATCCAACACATGCTACAGCATCAGCGCCATTATTTAAGGCATCCATAATCTGAATGGGTCCGATTTGGCCTGTACATTGGACTCGAACAATTCTTATTGCAGGCTCATAGGCCATTCTTGCTACTCCTGCAGTATTAGCTGAGCCTTGGCCACATTCATTGCACATAAAAACAACAATATTTTGAATTTTCTCTTTTATTTCTTCATCAATAACTTCACATTCACTCATTCGCAAATAGCACCTCCACCAGATAAAGCAATAATTTCATCCAACAATTGATCATCGCTAAAGTTGATTAATTGAATTGCTTTTGTTGGACATACGGGCATGCACATCCCACAAGATTTACATGCAACCTCATTTACGGATGGCGTTCCGTTTTCGTCAAGGTCAATTGCAGCTGGTGCACAAACAGTTTTACATAATCCACAATTAACACATAAATCGTAATCAATAGTAGGAATAAGCATTTCTTTCTCAATATATCCTTTCACTAATGGAGCAGCCGCTAAAGCAGCTGCACTTCCTGCATGAGCAACAGACTCAGATATGTCTTTTGGACCTTGAATAGTACCTGCTAAAAAAATACCTCCCTTACTGCTTAATGTAGGATTCATCTTTATATGGAATTCTTTTAAGAATCCTTCTTTTGATCGTAATACATGAAGCTTCGAACCAAGAGGGCCAATTCCTTCAGGGGGGACCATTGCCGCTGATAAAACTACTAAATCTGCTCTTAATTGTAATGGAGTCTGACTTAAAGTGTCTTCAACTATTACTCTTAATTCCCCAGTTAGCGGATTTCTTACTATTTCTGAAGGTCTTCCCCGGATAAAGCGAACGCCTATTTCTTGAGCAGACTTATATAGTTCCTCAAAATTAAGTCCAGGTGTTCTTACATCAATATAACAAATAGTAACATCTGTGTCAGGGTACATTTCCTTAATAATTCTTGCATTCTTGACGGCAAATTTACAACAGACTCCAGTACAGTATTCATTCCCAACTTGGTCATTTCTCGATCCAACACATTGAATCATAACAACACTTTTTGGAATTTTACCATCCGATGGTCGTAAAACCTCACTATTAGTTAATGAAGTTGGAGATAACATGCGTTCTAACTTGAGTTGAGTAATAACATCCTCATATCCTTTTTGTCCATAATGATAAGCTTCGATCTCTGACGGATCATATTCATCATACCCAGCGGCAACGACAATTGAACCAACTTTAACGGTTTTAGTCTCAGATTCCATAGAAAAGTCTACCGCTTGAACTGGACATATATTTACACAGGTATTACATTCTATACAATTTTTCTTATCCCGTATATATGTTGCAGGAATTGCTTGTGGGTATGCTTTATATATAGCCTTTCTCATAGACATACCCATATCCCATTCACTTGGAAGTTCTACAGGACAATGTTCAGCACATTCACCACAAGAAGTACAATTATCTTTCACATATCGAGGTTTTATTTCAAATTCTACCTCAAAATTTCCTAGTGATCCCTCAATATTTTTAATGTGAGCATTAGTGTATAATTCTATCAAAGGATGATTCGCAACGCCATTGGTTAGCGGAGAGATTGAACATTGCGGACATTCCAACGTTGGAAATGTCTTATTTAACCTAGTCATGTGTCCACCTATAGTTGATTCCTTCTCAACAAGATAAACCGGGATTCCTAATTCTGCCATATCATGCGCGGCTCTAAGACCAGCTATACCCGCTCCAATCACTAAAGCTGCTTTTGTTGTTTTTACTTTTCTTGTCTCTACATCCTCTAACTTTCGGGCTCTATTTACCCCTGCTTCTAACAATTGCATCGCTTTTTGATTAGCTTTTTCCTTTTCTTTTTGATGTACCCAGCTACAATATTCTCGCACATTCACTTGTTGATGCCGATGTTTATTCAAGCCCATTTCTTCGATTGCACGCGCAAATGTTTTTCCGTGCTGATTCTTAGAACAACTGGCAACTACCGTCCGATTTACTCCTAATTCTTTTATTGAATCTTTAACCATTTGAACTCCTGGCTTAGAACACATAAACATATAATGCTCTGCTTTTACAACATTCGGTAAGGATCCTGCATAATTCGCAACTTTCGCTACGTCAACTGTACTAGCTATGTTATGACCACAATGGCATACGAATACTCCGATTCTTGGTTCTTCTGTATCGCTTTCTTTAGAAATTTCATTTACATTTTCTGTTTTTTCTACTTTTTCTTCCTTTATCGTCAATTTAGACTACCTCTTGTTCTTTTTTCATTTCTTTTTCTCCAAAAATATAATTTTTACCCATTAACTGATATTGAAGGCCAACAAACTCTTGATCCATTCCCATACAATATGCTGTTAACTGAGAGATATGTATTACAGGGTAATCATAATTACATTCCTTATTTTTGTTTAGATAATCTTGTCCTGTTTCAAATTGCAAATGACAGAAGGGACATATATCTAAAATAAAATCAGGCTTCACCTCATCGATATTTCTCATTTTTTCTCCAAATATCGTCATACTTGCATCACCTGAATATGCTTTTAAACCACCCCCTGCTCCACAGCAAGTAAGTTGTTCTTTAAAGCGTACTGATTGGACTCCTAAAGCTTCAATATATTCTTCGATAATAGTTGGTCCTTCTGAACTTTCAATTTCTCGGATTCGGGTAGGTTTTAAGAAATGACAGCCATAATGTACTGCCGCACGAGCATTTACTTTTCTCACTATCATATCATCAATGCCCCATGGACCAATTTCATAACCTAAGACTTCTCCTATATGACGTACATTAATAGTCCCTTTAAACTCATAATCTCCTAATAGTTGTAATTTTTCATTAACCATGATTCGATGTTCTTCGTTTTGTTTTAGATGTTTATTGACTTCTTGGAGTGTTCCAAAACAACCATTACACACGGTTAAAATGTCGCTATCTAGTTTTTCTGCGATACATAAATTCCTAGCAGCCGCAACCATCCAATCTACTTTATTAAATGAACGAAATACACCAGGAGCGGGACAACAACCAGCCTTTTCCATATCAAGAATCTCATAACCTAATTTTTTCATTACAAATTTCGTCGCTTTTTCTATCGCGGGGTATCTATTTGGCATCAAGCATCCAAGGAAAAATGCAAATGTTTTTTCTTTTACCATTTTATTCTCCTCCTGTCTCTTCCTCCTTTTCTTTAACGGGAGGTAGATCAAACATATATTTTTCAAAATTTTTTAAATCTTCATCATCCCCCTCTTCTTTAAACTTAAATAAAGTAGGAGGAAGTTCTTCTAATCCTAATTCTATTCGTCTTTGTCTTATTTCATCATTAATAGGAACACCATGCCCAGTGTTTTTCAAGTAACCGACAACTGCTCGATGATTTGGAGAGATATTACCTCGTTGTGTGGCATAATTTCTTAATTCCATTATAACGTCAGTAGGTCTCACATCTCTCGGACATCGTTCATAGCATTGATAACAGGTTGTACAGAGCCATATGTCAGGATCATCTAAAACCGAAAGATCTCCTAACACCACTTTTCTTACAATGGAACGAGTTTTTAAAGCTGTCCATCGACCACTTTCACAACTCGCGGTGCATGTTCCACATTGAATACATTTCCAGATGTTAGACCTTCTCTCAATATTTTTGAAGAAGTCTTGATCAAAATCCTCATCTGTCATGAATTCTTTATGTTCTTCCTTTATATCAGACATAATTAATCACCAATTTAATATAAAAAAAAAAAATTTTATAATGATACTACTTGACCACCGTCGGACATTTCTATGAAACCAGCAGCACCTATAGGATCTTCGACAAAATCCCACATCTCTTCTCTCTTGATGTTCATTAAATCCATTGTCATTTGACATGGATAAAGTTTCATTTTACCATCATCAACTGCTTCTTTTATGAGTTCCCAAGGATCTTCTATTCCAAACTTCTTTAAGCGCTTTCTAAACATACCAGCAGCCATACCCTTCATAGGAGTAGGCATTCCTGCTACTTTTGGCTTAAATTTCCTTTTTAAGAGGTTTAATCCCCAGAATGTAAAGAAGAAGTTCATCTCTACGTCCATCGCGCCGCCTGTTGTGCCAAGTATCGTCATCATCATAAATTTTTCGAAAGATTTGTCTTTCACAATAAAATTCATTTTTTCAACCATTTATTCCACCTTATTTTCTTTTTTTTTTGTTAATTATAATTTATTATTTTGGCTAACTGGCTAGTTAACCGGCTTTTTTATCAAATTATTATTTACTCGTAAAAAATTTCTTATTTATTTCTTATTTTATTTACTTTGTCATCCCTATATCCAAGAAATGACTTTTTGTGTTGATTCTAAAACATCTACAAGTTCATTATAATCAATTGTATTTACTTTATCATGTAATTGATTAATGGGTATACCTCGGGCGTTCATATCAGGTTTCAGAGCATAAATTGTAATATCTAAGTCTAAAAGTTCACTCATAGCTTTTGGTATCTTGCCTTTTTTAGAAAGTCCTATGACTCCATCATGGATCAATACAAAACTTATCCCATGGTTTTTTTTAATTTGAGCCTTTAGAATTGGTAATAAGCGTTCTAAATGTTTTCCCGTCATTTCACTAAATCCAAACAAATATATTAAATCCATTTCGATACTCCTCCTTCAGAACCTAAAACAAATATCTGCATTATCTATTAAATCTACTAAATCATCTACTGAGATGATATTTAGATTCTCATATTCTATCAAATCGTCTTTAGAAAGACCTGCATCAGCCATTGCGGAATCCAAGATATATAGTTTTAGATCAGATAAGTCTGCCATTTCAAATACCTCCTCCAAATTATCCATGCCGACAACTTCAGGTGCTGCATCTTTACTAAGCAGATATACTGCATCTCCCGTAAATACTATCTTACACTCTATATATTCACCTAAAGCCACAAACCCAGAACCAATTCTTATTGCTTCAACAGCCGAGTTTTTACCAACAGGTGATTTATCAGTAATTATTAAAGCGGATTCAACCATGATGATTAGCCTCCTGTTCCAAATACTATGACTTTATCAGATTCTACTGACCAATTAGAAAAGTCTCCTAAACCTTCTTCAACTGCACCATCAATAAATTCCTCTTCCTTTAGTCCAGTTAAACTCACCCAAGTACTACAACCTGCGATTGAAATGGAATTTAATTTACAAAACTCTTCAATCTTTTTCGGGATGTTTCGAATAGAAGTCCCACAACTAATTTCTTTTTTAAGGTTATATACTCCTGAACCATAAAAGAATAAACCCTTGATATTATGCCCCTTTTTAATCAATGCTTCAGCGATTTGAATCAAACAATCTGATGCTTCAAATTTATAAGGCTCAGTACTTATAAAGAACGTGTATGTCGTCATTGTCTACTCTGCCTCAATCGTTCCCCTATTTAATTCTTTTTAATCATAAAAGTTACTTTTTCGCCGTCTTCTTTCGTCTCCATTAATTCATCGCCAGTTTTATGCAATAAAGCTGGCACGTCCTTAAGAGCTCCTTTATCATCTACGATTAGTTCTAAAACTTGACCAGTGTTTAGTTTTTTTAATTCTTTTCTCGTCATTAAAACAGGCATAGGACATTTTTTTCCTAAAGCATTAAGTATTATATCAGCCATTATTTTCAACTTTTATAGTTTTTTTTTCCAATTTTACTAAATTTAATATCAAAAAAGATTTGATTTGATATTATTTATAGATCAAAAATATGTAAAACTATTTAAAGTATAGTTTTTTTTCTTATAACAATTGCATTTTTACAATAAAAAAAACTAAAAAAGTATAAATAATAGAAAAAAAAACTATTTAATTGATAACAATCGATTATTAATTGGTTAATTATCTCCTAAATTTAGTTGAACTGAACTAATATTTTATAAATCAGAATAGATAATTTTTAGAATATATAGAGCCGTGATAATATTATGGTCGTTACAGACTCAGAGAAAATAACTCTGGATAATACTGATAAACAAATTCTTGAACTTCTACAAGATAATGCGAAGTATACTATACGCGAGATAGCCGATAAAACTGATAAAAGTGTCACTGCTGTAAGAGTGCGCATTAAGAGATTGGAGGATGACTTAATTAAGAAATATATGGCGATTGTGGATTGCAGAAAATTAGGCTATAGAGAGATGGTTATTGCTTCTCTACGCGTCAATTCCTCCCAACCTCTTGATGATATTAAAAGTAAAATTGAAAAAATGCCTCAAGTTAAATATGCATATATAGTCACAGGAGAAAGACCTATAATAGCGATGTTCAAATGTTTAGATCATGAAGAGGCAATGGATTTAATCGAAAAGCTCCGTAATCTTCCCGGCGTAGAGGAAGTGAACACTCAGATTGTATTAGATCGAATCAAAGAAGATCATACAATTATTATTCCAAACCCTACTCAAGAAAATTCGAAATAGAGATTTTCTTATTTATACCAGTAGATTTAGTAATATTTCATTTAATTTAGTAGTTTTTTCGAAATTCTAATTCTACTTCATAAAAAATTATTAACTACAATTTACCTTAATATCAATAAATTTAAGACAATTCTCAATAGGATCAAATCCCTTCTTTATAATTTTTGTATATCATTTTTAGAAGATCTATTTCTAAGATTTTTCTTGGTTAGTTAAGGAAATATCTACAACTGAGAAGTATTAACTTCAATCTTTCTTTAGTTTCTTTCTATTCTTAATATTTACTAAGGTTATTCCAAAGAAGACTAACATTAGAGATATTGGATAAATGAAAAGATCTAAATTCTCCTTTAGAAAAATGGCTGAAAATAGAACGCCAAATAAGGGTACTAGTGTTTGGAAAATAGCAGCACGACTTGCATCTAAGCGTTTTACCCCTTCTAAATAGAATGTATATGCACCCACGGTAGAGAGAAAGGCTAAGTAAAAAATGCCAACCCAGACACGACTAGGAATAAATAAGTAGGTCACAGGATTCAAATATTCTGGACTAAAAAGAAAAGCTATTGG
>SDNW01000157.1 GCA_004524725.1 Promethearchaeota archaeon | reverse complement strand
GTCTTTGAGATTCTCAGAAAAGGAGGCTAAATCTAATTTATATTCTTCTAATTTATCACTAAAAAGAACTGAACTCCCTCCACTGTTTGTTAGGACTCCGATACGCTGGCCTTGGGGAATAGGTAAAATAGAAAATGTTTTAAGGGCAGTTATAAACTCAGAAGCATCTTCACATAAAGTGGCGCCTACTTGGGTTATCGCTACTTTGAGGATTTGGTAATTGGTGGCTAAGGAGCCAGTGTGACTACTAGCTGCTTTCATGCCAATAGAGGTTCTTCCTCCCTTTAAAAGGATAAGGGGTTTATTTGGGATGATTTCCCTCAATTTATTAATAAAATTTTTACCATTTTTAATTGTTTCCATATAAATACTAATAATTTTTGAATTTTTATCGTTTTTAAAGAACTCTAAGATATCTACAAACGATACATCTATGCTGTTTCCTATATTGGCAAATTTAGATATTCCTAACCCTTCTTGTTGTAAAGCATAGAAGCTAGCACATCCAAACGAACCAGATTGGCTGATCATGCTAATATTTCCCGGAGGTGCCTTTTGAATGAAAGAGGCATTGAGATTTAAATCAATATTCTGAATACCTACACAATTTGGACCCATTACACGGATTCCTGCTTTTGTGCATTTTTCAGCGATTCTTTTTTCCTCCTCTCTTCCTTCTTGATCAATTTCACTGAAACCTGCGGTAATAATAATGATTCCGTTTACTTGCTTTTCAATGCACTCATCTATTATTTTCTGAATTATTTTTGCTGGGACTAAGATGATCGCGATATCTATGGCTTGAGTGATATCTAAGATTGATTCATAACACTTTAGTCCTAAAATTTCCGTTCTATTTGGAGAGACTAAAAAAAGGTCAATATCTGGATGTTTATCTTTCAGAATATTTATGGTGACGGCATTACCAAACTTTTTTGGATTTGCTGTGGCACCGATTACTGCAATTGATTTAGGATAAAAAAAGAAATTTGTCATTTCTCTATTCTTGCTCCTTATTAATTGCGTTTTGAGGACAAACTTCAATACACACTTCGCAACCACGACAAGTAGATTGATCAATGTACGCTTTCTTATCTTCCTGGTTGAACATAATTGCTGGGCATCCAAATTGGTTTACACAAATAAGGCAACCTATACATTTATCGGAATCCACCTTAATAGTTGGAGGTTTTATACCTTCCTGCCGATATTGATTTGCCTCGATTAGTGAACATAAATGCCGTGAAATGAATACTCTGACACCTTCAGCTCTAACAGCTTGCTCCAATTTTTCAATCATCATCGGAATATTATTAGAATCTTCGATCCATATGTTTTCAGGTTTCACCCCACAACCTTTTACAAGTTCTTCAAGAACTACTCTTGTACCCGGCTCTTTTGTAATTTTTATCCCCGTACCCGGGTTGTCTTGAAACCCAGTCATTGAAGTCGAGCGGTTATCTAAGATTACAACAAGCATATTATTTTGATTATATACCGCATTAATTAATCCCGGTATTCCTGAATGAAAAAAAGTAGAATCTCCTAAAATTGCTAATACTGGATTCTCTTTTGGTTGAATCTTTGCAATCCCATTAGCAAAACCAATTGATCCTCCCATACAGACTTGAATATCGATACCTTCTAATGGCTTATAAACTGCAAGAGTATAGCACCCTATATCTGAAGAGTTCACGAATTTGGTTTTCATTTTTTTTTCCACCTTCTTTATCGCATAAAATGTGGCGCGATGACTGCATCCAGGACACAATATAGGTAAGCGCGGAGGAATTATAATCATATCTTCGGGAACTGAAGGTTTTTCATAATCTAAATCCATGAATCGAGCAAAAATGTCAAAAAATAATTCCGATGGAAACTCTCCATTCTGGGGAAAATAATCTTTGCCATGGATTATAACTTCTCTTGAGATTCCCTCATCGTAGGCAATTTGCTTTAAGATATTTTCTAAAAAGGGCTCTAATTCTTCTATTACTAAGACCTCATCTACATTTTTAAAAAATTCCTTTATTAGATTTTTAGGGGGAGGATAAACTAATCCTAATTTGAGTATCGATACTTTTCCTCTAAGGTTAAAATGATCTAATGCATCCATTAAATGTGCATATGGAACCCCAGCCGCCACAAACCCATATCTTGTACCTTTAACTTTTTCTTTAGATATTGAAAGATTATTAAATGGAAAGTAGTTAGCGAATTCAGATATCTCTTCAAGTCGTTCTAAAAGCCTAACTCTTAAGACTCGTGAATGAGAAGGGAGACAAACCCATCTAGATCGATCCCAGTCAAAACTATATTCTCGATTTACTTTATTAATCTCTCCTAGAATTACATCTCCTCTCCCATGATTTAATCGAGTAGTAGTGCGAAATAATACAAGACTTTGGAATTGCTCTGAGAATTCAAATGCGTATTTAATCATATCCTTTGCTTCTTGAGCATTCGAGGGTTCAAACACAGGAACGAGGGCATGCAGTCCAAAGATTCTGTTATCTTGCTCATTTTGAGAAGACCAACAATTTGGATCGTCAGCAGAGATTAATACCATCCCTCCTCGTGCTCCAGCATAGCAAGCAGTCATAAAAGCATCAGAAGCTACGTTAACTCCGACATGTTTCATACAAGCTACAGATCGAACATTTGACATTGACCCACCATATGCTACTTCAAATCCTACTTTTTCATTTATACTCCATTCGAGTTTAAGATGAGGATGATATGGTATCATCTCAGCTAACGTGTCTAAGATCTCCGATGATGGAGTACCTGGATATCCCGCAGCTATAACTGTACCTGCTTCAAGAATACCCCTTGCAAGTGCTTCATTCCCCATTAGTAATACTTTTTCACCAGGAGAATCCTCAATAAATTTCGGTTTACTCATTTTTTTCCCCCTCTTATTGTTAATCCTTTTTCAATTCCTAATTCAAATGCGTTCCTATTTATTTCAGTAGTTTTTTTGGGTATAAAATTCATGATAGAGTTAAATATGGTCTCTTTTTTGATTGGAATTTGATTAATGCCAACCAAAACCCCTAACATAACGACATTCATCGCTCTCTGATTTCCCGCTTTTAGCGCAAGATCATCTGCGGGTATGAAATTTATATTTTTTGAGACATCACTCAAAAATTTACGAATTTGACTTATAGTAGGATATTCAAGCCCTTGCTGATGAATCATAGGAGGAATGATTAACTTTTCATTAATTATAAAATGGGTTTGAGGCCCAGCATAATTAAAATTTCTTACCGCCTCACTTGCCTCAAATGCTAATATAACATTAGCTTCCCCTCTAGGAATTAATGGACCCTCAATTTGAGTACCAAACCGTAAATAAGAGGCTACACTTCCACCTCTTTGGGCCATACCATGAGTCTCAGCTGTTCTAACCTTAAATCCCTCATGTAATGCTGCCCATGAGAGGATCTGAATCGCTCTGATTACGCCTTGACCCCCTACTCCAACATTAAGTAAATTATATGTTTGAATTTCCATAAAGAATCGTTCTTAGAAATCTAATTTTTCATATTCTCTATATTTTTTATTAATCTCTACAATTTAATTATATTTTTCGTTATAGTGTATAATGGGAACCATGTCCCATTATATTATGCTCCAGATACTCAAAATCTAATTAATTACTTATAACTCGTGAACAATAGATCTTGATATTACGTGAAATTCTTAGATTTAACGAATCTCGCTAATAAATTTTCTGAAATTTTCCCTTTCGCCCCTTAAATCGCGAATTACTCCTTATTAAGATCTTAATAAATTCTCAATAGCGTAAGGATGTAACTTTTCTATTCAAAATTTATTCAAAATTTTGGATAATAGGCTTCAACAAAATGACACAATGTCTCATGAATTGTGAGAAAAAATTTTATTTTCAATTAAAATTATGAGCCAATGTAGCTTTTATTTTCTAATAATTGATTATAATAGATAATAAAATAAGAAGGAACTTCAAACCCGATATTAGCACTCTATTTTATTGAAAATTCAAATCAAACGTTTATTAAATTGACGAAACATTTTTATATTGGGATAAACATATTATAGATTAGAAAATTTCGATTTTCGTTTTGTAGTGGAATGTTT
>SDNW01000156.1 GCA_004524725.1 Promethearchaeota archaeon | reverse complement strand
TCTCAGAATGTTGAAGAATACGAAATATTTCTTATACAACGAAAGATCTTTGAATCGATGCTTCTTAAAAATAAACGCGACTTAGAACGAGAAATAACTGATTTTGAATATTTTATTCGAATTCTTTCTCAACAAAAAGATAAAACAGGAATAGGAGTTATAAAAGGTAATTCTCTCGATCCAAAACAAATTCAGAGAAATATTTCCCGATGTATAGGATTATCAAAGGTAAATTCAGGAGCCAAATACCATTTTCCAGAATCCAGCTCACCCGTTGGTCTTAATGTTGCGGAAGATAAGATAGTCAAGAATCCACTATCCATCAAAAACGATTTGGTCGAGGAATTAATTTCCAATTGTGCTGAACTAAAAGAGATCGAAGCACCATTTAGTAGATTTCGAACCCATATCCATCACAGTTACTTGCGAAACAGCAATATGATCAATCTAGATTCACTGAAAACGTTTTATTTTATCGAATTATCGTTAAAAGCGGAAAAAAATGGAGTTTTATCTGAATTTTGGGATGTATCTTATTATAAAGACAGGGAACATCTGAAATTTAAGGAGAGAGTAAAAGAATGGGCAAAAATGGCACGTGATACATTGGATGCAAGAAGTCCCGAGCCAAAAAAGGAAGCAATAGTCATTTTCCCTCCAAATGTATTAAGAGAAGCGATTAATCCCGTAGTCGGAACTCATTCATTGGCTAAGTATTATTTTGAGAATATCTCTCAATTTAAAATCGATGAAGAGGTAGCAAGCAGTCAATTCTCGCTTAATGATGATGGGCTACTTCAAGGAGGTCTTTCGTCAAGTCCTTGGGATGCTGAGGGAATTCCACAACAAAAAACCGTTGTAATTGAAGATGGTGTATTTAAAAATCGATTATATGATCATAAATTTGCTCTTTTAGATGGAGTACATTCAACTGGAAATGCAACAAGATCGGGTGATGGTGCCGTAAAGAATGGAATTAGTAATTTTACAATCCAACCCGGAGACATCTCAAAACAAGAAATGATTTCAGAGATACAACATGGCTACTATATCCAAAAGTTTTCGTGGTTAAACCCTAACCCCGTGCAAGGCTTTTTCGGGGCAGAAATACGGAATGGCTATTACATAGAAGATGGAGAGTTTAAGTATCCAATTAAGCTTGGAAATGTGAGTGGAAATATACTAGAGATGATTAAGAATTGTTTGTATATCTCCAAAGAACGAGAGTATTGCCAAGATTCCTATTTCCCCTATATTGCATTCAAAAACTTAACAGTATCGTCTTAATTTTAATCTTTTTTTCTTTATTTTTAGAAATAAAAAAATATTTGAAAAGTATATGGTTAATGGTTATTTTCAGTCTTAATTTCAATAGGAATTAAATTATAACTCCTATTACCTAGCCCTATTTCTTCGGCCGTTTCTAGTTGAATCTCCCAGTGTCTTGAAGGCACGCCTTCTTGATTCATATCCAATTCTCCAGAGTCGGGATCGTATCGTGGAATATAAGAAAACCACTCTTTATTTTTCTCTTTTAAGGAAAATTTGTCGATATCAGCTAACGCAGATCCTGGGCTGATATATGAATCATGAACGAGATCAATGCATGCTTGATCTAAAGCAACAGGGTCTAACGAAGATAAAACACCGATATCTGGCACAAAGGGGACATCTGACGATCCACAATCACATTGCCAAGTAATATCGATTGCATAATTAATGTAAAAGATTTTATGACTCCCAAAAGATTCCACTACTCCTTTGGCATTGTCCGCCAGTTGCATATTGAACTGCTCTCTCGTTGATGAGCCGATATTAATTACCTTTTTATCGCAAACTGATCGGCACATATAACAATAACGGCATTTATCCCAGTCTTTTTTTAAAATTTGGTCTTTATCTTTGGACATGGCTCCCGTTGGGCATATGTCAATACATTTTGTACATTCCGGTGCACATTTACTAAAATCAAGCTCGAACTTTTTACCCATATGGGCTTGAACCTTGCCTCCTTTCGAAACGCAACCAATTCCAAGATTCTTGATCGAACCACCATACCCCGCACTCGAATGGCCCTTGAAATGAGTAGCCACTACCATATAATCGAATTCTCTTAATTTTCCCGCCACTAAGACTTCATTAAAACGCTTCCCATTTATCGATTGTAATTCATAATCTGTCCCATGAGGACCGTCTAGCATAAAAATAGGTGCTGCCATTGTTTCAGGAGTAAAACCATGCATTAATGCTGCTTCGAGATATTCTTTTTCATTAGCTCGTCCACTATATTCTGAATGTGTCCCAGAGATTGACTCTGGTAGCCCCCAACCACAAGACTCGGCAATGGAAGGAATACCACCTTGGTCTTTGACATAATCGCTTAAAAATCGTAAATAACTTGGTCGAAGATACCGTGTATTCTCAAGAGCTCCAAAATGAGTTTTGATAACCACTTTATCCCCTTGCTTTACCTTATTTTTAAAGCCAAGCTTTTCTAAGGCCATAGGACCTTTCACTTTACTCATACTTTCTTCATGAGTGCGCGATCGGGCCGTGAAAAAATAGACATCTGATTTCAAAACGCTACACTTCTTTATTCTTTTTTATAATTATATGCTTAAATTAAGCCTTTTAATTAAATTTCAATGTTTTGATCCATAACCATCATAGTCCTTAAGTACTATGTCTATATGGCAATATTTTTTGGATACCATAGAATTGATTTTTACCAGAAAAAAGAATGAAAAAAAAAAAGGAAATTCCACTATTTCTTGTTTTCTTTCTTGATATCCCACAGAATTAGCCCCATCACGGGAATGACAGAGAGTATTAAGAGAAAAATTGGATATCCGGGTATAACTGATAATATACTCGGATAATTAGTATCCTTTCCTAAATGTCCAAGCTGTACTTCTCTATAAGCTCCATGGGAATCATATACTCGTAGTAGCACTCTTCCGTTATGTCGGAGATCAACAACTAATTGGAATTCACTTTCATTCGTTCCTTGATGCAACGGAAAAATCGTATCTGGATTGTCTAAATCATATTCAGAAAAACATTTATAGAAGAAGGGACCATTTCCATCAAGCTCATCCTCCCAACCAGTGCATGAAACGTTATAGGTATAAATATCATTTTCTTTATTAATTTGTGCGGTAGTACATGTTCCGTTTTCAGGAGGACTCGTTACATAAATTTCAACAGTTTCAATTATGCTATCAACTATAACAGAACTTTCCCGGACTGTTAGATTAAATATGAAGTTAAAAAATACTCTATCTTCCCAGAAAGTATATAATGATACTCCTGGAGTGAATACAGCAGCAGCTATAGTAATATCAGCATGAGAAATCGATTCAAAATTCTCATAATCACATGTATAATTGATTTGGTAATCTCGTGGTCCATCAGGATCGTTGATTTCAAAATCAATCACGATAGTATCATTAGGATTAATAATCGGTTTATCCGTGGTTGCTTCAAACTCCAACTCTTCGACAGGGGGAATATAGGTTCCATTGTAGTATTTAAATAGTTTTATAAACGGATCTGACACTGCACCATCTGCATCTTCAATCCATACTTTTACTTCATATCCGAAATTAGCTAGTCCATCTGGATTTGCCATTTCGAAACAATACATCTCATTATCATAACTTAATCCAGGTCCTTCAGCAGGATACAAAGGGGTAAATGAACCGTTATATCCGTTTAATGAGCCGTAGGTCAAGTTGTAATAGAAGTAATCGATATCCATATCATTGATGTATTCCGCATACCAATACAATACCCAAAATTCGTTAGTGAATTCCCAAGGGAAATCGCCCGTGTAATTCTCCTTATATGTATCAAGATCGAAAACTCCTCCTCCAAGATCTGTAATGACGGGAGGATTTCCCAGCGAAGAACTAGTTAGATTTGAGGATTGCTTGACAATTTGAGCTGTTTTAGTAACGAAAGGTAAAACCAACAAAGCAACCCCCAAAAATAAAATCAAAATACGCTTATTTCTACCCAATAATATCACCTAAAATAATTAGGTTATTATATAGTTATGGGTTTTTTAATTTTAGTAAAAATAGATTAAATTTTATTATTGAAATCTCTATTATTTTAGATAATAG
>SDNW01000155.1 GCA_004524725.1 Promethearchaeota archaeon | reverse complement strand
AATTAAGGAAATAAAAGCCATCTCGATATAGATTATTGAACAATATTGAGAATATAGGATCTATATAGTTTCGTTTTTAGAATGTTCTTAGCGATTTTTGGCGAATTATTATCCTCTTAATAGCCATTATAAATAAGAACTATACAATTAAGGATTTCTATATATACTTGCATATAAAATAATGCTTATGTCATAGCTTAACAATAAATATTTTTTTAGCTCATAATTTTTTCTCATGAAGTATGTGTTTTGCTAGGTTTTCAAATGCTAATTCCACATTCATACCTGTCTTTGATGAGGTTTTTATGAAATCGACCATAGCAAAGCGATCCTTAGTTTTTTTAGCATAAATATCTCCTACAATTGAGAACTCTTCGAGATCACATTTTGCCGCAATCAAAAGGATAGGTAAATTTTGATAATATTTTCTCACGAAATTTACCCATTTCCCAATATTTACAAACGAGGTCATGTTCGTTGTATCGAAGAGGACAAGTGCTCCGCTTGCACCTCTCATATACTTATCGATCATAAATCGAAAACGATCTTGCCCTGAAATATCCCATAAAATTAATTGACATAAAACTTCTTCTAATTGTATTTGTTTAGACAGAAATTCGACTCCAATAGTCATGGTGGCTGTATTTAGAAACTTGCCTTTTACATATCTATGAAGGAGTGTTGTTTTTCCAACTCCTCCATCACCTAAAACCAGAAATTTCAATGCAATTTGCTTCATGTAAATTGAATGGGAATTAAGATTGAGATTAGTATATCATAATAGAGAGCTATCAAATATAAAATTTTCAGCCAAATAAAAAAGAATTTTATGAAATATTGTTTATTTATCCACTAGTAGCTAACCAAATTAGATAGGTATCAGCCCAACGTTTTCATGTACAGTTCCAATACCAAAATGGGTAGAAGTTAAGAATGCTACAGTACCATCTCCTGTAAGTCCTCCCTCATCCCGACAGATGATTGGTTTATTACCAAGTAAGCTAATTAGCTCAGAATCAGTTAATTCCTTATCTTCATACGCAGATTGAAGGATAACTTCAGCATAATCTTGTCTTGCTTTAGAATATGTAGGATCGGCTAATTTATCTTGCCACGTTTCATTCAAATAGGTATTTGAATGGACCACTGTTGAATTAGGGTAATTTAAGTTAATTTCATTCGGTAGACATTGAACGGCTAGTATCTTTTCATTCTGCGCAATGAGAAGGTTACATCCATAAGGAAGGGAATGATTTTGAAAAAATTTGTCACTACATTGCTCGATGGTATTGCACTGAGAAAATACATCTCTAGCTAATACAAAATAAGGAATGGTTAACTCAGAAACAATGTTCAATTGAACTAAATTCATGTTGATAACAATGTTATGCTCATTTTTCCCCATAGGCAATGTACAAGCACCGATTCGATAAGTAAACACTAATGGGTCATTGCGAAATTGATGTAGTACAAAGGCGCCACAAGCACCCATAGGTTTGATTAGATCAATATTTTGTCCAATTATGCTCTCATTATTACTATTAATGGTTCCAAATGCTGTACAACCGAAAGATATGGTCTTACTAGGAAGTACTCGGCCATAAATAATCTCAAGAAATAAAGATTGTACCAAAATATCCTCAAATGAAAGATAGAAACCACTCCCCGCTGAAGCACCTTCACTCATTCCATATAATTCAAGAAGATAATCCTCTGGTATATACTCCATATACTGTTTTGCTACATTAATCATAGAAAAATAATCGATTCCAAACATTAGCGAAGATATCATTAATTCATATTTCATAAGCGCGATGTTCGAAGCTAATCCATTGCCTGTGTGATATCCTAAATCGTAATAATCATCCGCACTAATGAATAGATATGCCTCTCCATTACTTTCTCGCCATTCAGAATATCCTGAATGGATTCTAGTAAATGCTATACGATTTCCCAAATTGTAGAATGTAAAGACTACTGCACCCAATAGCAGATAAATTCCGAACAAACTCAAAATTCTTTTTGTCCTCACGAGTCTTTTGGTATATTTAAATTGAGCTGTTAGAATTTTCTTTAAGGAAGAACCCTTTTTTTTAAGATACAAATCCATTAGATAGAGAAAACTTAACGAGAGAAAAATGGTCAAAACTAAAGTAATCCAAATCATGATTAGATTTTTGGTATTTGATTATTCGCTAACATTTTATTATAATTCATTTGATATATTTTAATTTAACATACACGATTTTTTGAATAATAATAGAAAAAAAATTATTTGCCATAGCTGGGTTTAGTTATAAATCCAATAAACATTAAGATGTAGACTCCAATATCTATAAATTCAGCTAAAGCTACAGGGAAGATATCATATGGGGGGAGACTCAATACCGTTCGAGTGATGGTAGCAATAATTAAAAGGAGAAAAGACAGCCCAATTATTAAACCATTTGCTTGTGAAAGGTATTTGTTTTTGTACATGTAGAGAAACATGATTGCTATGAAGAGAAACATGGGAAACGAAACAAAAGGAAGCATAATTGTCATAAAAGGAACACTAGGAGCTAATATGATTAATATCGTTATTATAATTATAGAGATGATGATAATTCTTTTCCTTATCTTATTAAATTGTTGTTTTTTCATCTCTTTTTTCTTGTAGAGGTTTACAAAAGTTAATATAGCCTCAAGTCCCACAAACAGAATAGGTACAATAGTCAAAACAACGATAGCAAATCGAATTTTTAATAAAAATAATAGATAATTCATATCAAAAACACTACCAATAAAACCCAGATTCCAGAACAGATCTAAAATCTTTCCAGAAACCAAAATCCAGAAAAAGGAACCAAATAAAAAGTATGCATCAGATGTGAAAATTGCATCTTGCTTTAACCATCTTCGAAAGATATAAAAACTCATCAACGCTAATATAACCACTTTTAAAAGACTTATGAGAGAGCCTATTAAGATACCTTCTAGAGTTATTAATACCCCAGATAATACCTCCCAAAAGAGAGCATAAAGAACGATATATGATATTAAAGTGATTGCAACCGTAATTATAAGGTAAGTTCTAAACTTTTTCTTTTTTTCTTCCATAGTTTACAACCTTTTTAGCGATATTAAAATCATATAATTTTTAGTTATATATTATTTAAACACTATGTTTTTATACTTCACGTTTTCGACCATCTCAAAATTAGAAACTAATTTATCAAACTATTTTCGAGGGAGTCTATATAGGTCTATATAGATGCATATATTAACTATATATAATCTTTATAATATTAATATTCTTTATTCTATATAATCATGACTTATAATATTGAAACTCGAAAAGTCCAACAGACGGGTGGTAGTAGTTATATTGTATCCCTCCCAAAAGAATGGATTGATCGTCATGGAATTCATGCAAAAGATACCATTGGGATATTACCTCAACCAGATGGAAATTTACTCATCACTCCCTATATCAACTCCCAACAATATATCAAAGAAAAATCATTTGACATTGATGAGATAAAAAACTCTGATTTCTTATTTCGTTTGTTAATTGGAGCCTATATTATGGGTTATAGCATCATCAAAATTAAATCAAGCAAGAAATTTAACCATCAAATGCGAACAGCAATCGAAAGTTTTATCAATATTGCGATGGGGCCTGAAATTATAGAAGAAAGTAGTAACACGATTTTAATTAAAGATTTACTTGATCCAAAAGAAATGCCGTTTGATAAAACCATAAAAAGAATGTATATTTTAGCTCAGAATATGCATGAGGATGCTGTTAAAGCCTTAGAGAACGGAAATAAAAGTTCAGCGGAGCAAGTCATTAATAGAGATGATCAAATTGATAGATTGAATTGGTTAGTGGAACGACAATCTCATATTGTTTTACGAGATATAATTTTATGCCAAAAAATGAATATAACCTTAGAAGATGCCAGTAATTATCAATTGATAAGCAGATTTTTAGAACGCATTGCAGATCATGCTGTTAAGATTGCAAAGAGTGTGCTACGAATTAATTTTGAGAAAATCGATAAAGAATTGCTAAATAATATTACAAAAGCTAGTAAACTATCTTTAGATCTGCTAAATTTGAGTTTAGATGCATGGCTTCAAAATAGTTT
>SDNW01000154.1 GCA_004524725.1 Promethearchaeota archaeon | reverse complement strand
ATAATAAATCATTCCGTTCTTTCAATTATTGTCCAACCAAAACATTTTCATTTAGATCTTGGTCCAATTCATCTCGATATTAGTAAACGAGCGGCAGTAATCGTCTCATTCATTTCAGTTTTAGTTGCGGTTGCATCGTTGATTTATACCTTTTTATCGATTGACCCCGGCTCTTCGTTTGTTGACGTAATAAGTAATTTTTCGCCAGGGTTGGGAGCGGTTCTGTTCTTTGGTATATTTTTATACACTTTATTCAAAGAAGGTCTTTACCCCTTAAAGGAAAAAATTAGCTATTTCTTAAATTTCGACAAATCGGGAATGCTTATCAAATAATTTTTTTCTTCTTTTGTTTTTTTTTAATAAAATCCCAGAAATTCTTTTTGATATCGCTTAAAATATTATCTTTTCGTTTAATGAAATATAGGTTTCGCTTTGCGATGATGGGATATTCTTTTATGGTTAGCATTTCGATCAAATTTGCTTTTTCAGATTTTTTTGCCATCATTTCACTCATTATGCTTATGTAATCAGATTCACTGACAGTCGATATTATAGAATCATTATCATTCATCTCGAGTTTAATATTTAACTTATCGTACTCACTAAATTGCTTTTGAAAGATATTTCTCATACCCGAGCCCTTCTCACGCCAAATAAAGGGATATTTTACGAGTTGATCAAAGGAGATCGGTTGTTGCTCTTTCATTAATTTGTGATTTGGAGAGCATATAAATTTAAGTTCTTCTGAACCAATTAGAATAGAATCAAATATATCCGGTTCATGGGTTAGGAAGCTGCCAATGCCAGCAAAATCAGCATTATTTTTTAACAAATTTTCAATTGATGTTTGGGAATTGTTAATTTTTATTTTGAAAATGATATTAGGGTGTTTAGTTTTATAATCTGCTATAAATCTTGGTAAGATGTGAGAACCGGGTATTGTTGAGGCAGATATTGTAATAGTCTCATAGTTAACCTTACTGTATTTTTTCAATTCATTTTCACATTCATTATATAACTCAATGATTTTCGTTGCATAGTTTAGAAAAAGTTTCCCAGCTTCAGTAATTTCAAATTTCTTCGTGGTGCGATCAATTAATTTAATATTTCCTAGATCTTCTTCGATTTGAGATATTTGATGGGATAATGTACTCTGAGATATTGAGAGATCGTTAGCACATTCAGAGAAGTTCTTGTATTTAGCTAACTTAATATAATTTCTAATATAGCGGATATTCATTTTGCTTATATTTTTTATCGAATATTTAGATAAATTATACAAAAAAAATTAATAAAGCTTTTTTTATTCTTTTTCCCATACCATTAAAAGAATTCAAAATGCCAAATACATATACTTTAAATTGCATTGAACTTGTTTGTCCTCTACCGGTTGCCAGAACTAAAAAGAAATTAAGCGAGATGCAAAGCGGGGAGATTCTTGAAGTAATAGGAGATTTTGGTGAATCTGGAGAAAATATATTAAAATTCAGTGAAAATCAAGGATATATCGTGTTAAAAAGCCAAATCGAGATGGATCATTATTTCATCAAGATTCAAAAGCCATAAGCAAATTCGAACTCTTAATAGGTTCATTTTTTTCTAAATTATATTTAATAATTAATAGGATGAAAAATTATTACTATTATGAGGATTGAATTACTTGATATTACTCCCAATGCAGAGAAGGTAATTGAAACCGCAGGAAGGACCTCTTATCAATCATTTGAAAAACAAACAGATAGTAGCTATAAACCTTTTATTAAAATGCTTATAAGAAATAAGCACGAATCTGTCTTAGAACATGCTACTGCGTCTTTTAAGATTTCGGGGATCTCTAGAGCCCTTACCCACCAACTAGTTCGACATAGACTTTGTTCTTTCACTCAACAATCCCAGAGATATGTAAACGAAGATAACTTTAATTATATTGAACCTGATGAAATTAGAGATAATCCTAATACGCACAAAATTTACATTGATTTAATGGAACATATTCGAAACCAATATTCACAACTCCGAGATTTAGGAATAAAAAAAGAAGATGCACGATTCATTTTACCAAATTCAACTGAAAGTGAAATAATTATGACCGCTAACTTTCGAGAACTAAGACATGTTCTAACTTTAAGAGGTGAAAAAGCTGCTCAATGGGAGATACGCCGCTTAGCCATTGAAATTCTAAAGATCCTTAAAAAAAAAGTCCCCGATGTTTTTCAAGATATGGAAATTGATGAAGAGAATCAAATTATCCAAATTATACAAGTGTAAATCCTAAAAAACTTTAGATAATATAATTCCTATTATAAGTAAAAAAAACATAAGGTGATAATTATACCAGTAATTCATGTAAATATGTGGAAAGGGATTTCTGAGGATGCTGTTGAAAAAATTATCGAAGGAATCACTCATGTATTTGTTGATATGGGAATTCCGTCTCAAGCAGTTGAGGTTATCGTTCATGAGATTCCAAAATCTCATTGGGGTATTGACGGTAAACCAGCTACAAAATCGCGTCCAAACTCAATTCCACCTTAAAAGGAAACATTGATAAAAAAAGTGGCAGATTTAATTTCATTATAAATGAAATAGTAGGCTACTTAATACAATAATTGCATAACCGAGAGCAAATAATGAGGAAAATCCTATGACTGTAAGAATAAATGTATAAATCCTATTGAAATTCATATATTTTCACCCCTCAAAATATCCCTTTCTCACTATTTCTAGCTAAATAGATTATATAAACCTTCTGAATATATTTTATATTTATTTGAACTCTAAAAGTAATTGGAAATTAAATTCCAATCAATTATTAACTTCATGAGTGGGTATACTTCGTGTATCACTTTTGTATGGAAAATATAAAATCATCGAATTCGAAAGGAAGAACAAAAAAAGAAAAAATTATATGAAAGGTGCAAATTTAGCGTTTTATTCGGGCAGAAACCCAATCGTAGTAGCCAACATCTTCCATGTGTTTCGGAATTTCAGCAAAGAATTGGGCTGTGATTTCTTTTACATGTTTTGCGGCTACTGGATGGAACATCATGGCCAAATCTAAACCTACAAGACTCAATGAGAGTGCGTTTATTATCTCCCAAATCGGGCCTCTATACTGGCGTAAACCCCATTGAGGTGCCTCCTTCTCGCTCATCCAGGCTTCTCGAGCACCCCATGCATTTGTGGTACCGCCGCTAATGGGATAAGCTAAGTCTTCCTCGCCTAAAAGTCCCGCTAGTCGCATGCGTTGATAGATACTAAAACTATATTCAAGGCCATAGCCAAGTGTAGCGCATGTTGGGTCCATCACAATACGATTTTTAGGTAAGCCTAATTCTATCGCATCCTTATTCATTTTAATTTGATTGTTAAGGTCCAGACTCGTCCAGAGAAGGCAATTATGGTCATGCTCGACCGCAAAAGGTATAACTTCTTCCCATGTCGCCTTATCTGCAGCCGAAAGCATTAACACTTCACTCTCAGTCACCGCAGCGGTCTCTCTAAAAAGCTCAACGTCCTTTTCTTTATTTCCCGAACAGCCGATAATGACAGGAACATCTACAGCTTGAAGTATATCTTCTAAGTATTTAACAGATTGCGAGATTGGAGCATCTCCCATCCCAGGATCGATCTCAAGAGAATGAAAGGTGACACATTCTGCCCCAAATTTATCCACAGCAAATTTGGCCCATTGAGGAGGGTCTGCCAAAACATCTTTATATTCTAATTTGATAGGTTTCGGAAGCATCATTTTAGCTCCCATATCGAAGACATCATAGGTAACTAACGGAGGATGAGGATTTCTTTTATCTAAGCCAAGAAAATTATAGAAGGGTGGTACAGTTTCTCCACCGATGACAGCTTTTTTTCCATTAGAACGTATAAATTCGATTGTTTGAATTGTTCCGGGGAACTCTACGTCGATCGAAAATTTCTGAGGGGTCCATTCTGCTTTTCCGATACCAGGTAATACCGCTTGAGCAGCGGATTGAACGATACTCGGAAGCATTTGGAATTCTAAATATTCAGCAAAAAGTTCAACGTCTTTTAATTCAAGTTCCTCGGTCTCTTTCATTAGTTGTGCTAATTTTTTACTAAGTTCATCAAATGAAATTGGTAATCACTTTGGTATTTTTATTTAATAATTTGATAGATTAGCTATTGTAAAATGAAATTTAAAATTAATGAAACT
>SDNW01000153.1 GCA_004524725.1 Promethearchaeota archaeon | reverse complement strand
TTAAGCTCTACCCACTCAGCGGGAACATAGCAATCTGAACAATTTATTCGTGGAGGCATCCAAGTCTTGCCACATTTCGTACATTTTGTACCTAAAAGTTTTTTATTTTTCATTATTTCAATGAAAAACTTAGATTGACCGCCCATTGTATATTTGTAATTTATCCTTATAACGTCACGTATTTGATGTTCTTGGAATTCACCGGTCATAATTATTTCATCCCCTCCTCATTTGCCATTACAATTATTGCTGCATAAGCTGCTCCTGGACCGCCAATAGAGTGCGAAATCGCCCGACCCTTTTCTATAGTTACTTGATGCTTGCCCGCTTCTCCGCGGAGTTGGAGTGCCGCTTCTCCTGTGCTCATGATGCCAGTCGCACCCACAGCATGTCCACATCCAATTAAACCACCCGATGGACAGCAAGGCATTTCTCCATCAATCCAAGGGCCCTCTCCTGGTTTCTCGAATGAGTTTTCTATCCAAGAACCTCCTTTTCCAAAGGGAACAAACCCTAACTCTTCATAGCTTATAACTTCTTGACCATTTTTCAAAAATATCTAATTGATATTCTTCCTAAAAGCGTCATGAAGTTCAGCTAGATCAATTTGCTGCTTAATGGTATTATAATCTAAGCCCGCCATTTTATAGGCTACTTTCGCGGCATAAATATTAGAATATAGACGCCCCATATCTTCCCGATTCCCTATAAAACAGTCGGTATTTGCGGCTCCTACCCCAGTAATCCAAATCGGATTTTCAACACCCAACTCTTTTACTTTCTCTTCACTTGCGAGTATTAGCGCTGCTGAGGCTTCCGAATAAAGACAGCAATCAAGCATTTTGAAGGGATGGCAAATTATCCTAGAATTCATTACTTCTTCTACCGTAATTTTCATTGGGGATTGAGCTTTAGGATTAAGCATCGCATTGCCGTGGTTTTTGACTGAGACATTAACCCATTAAAACTAAATGTTTTAATGTTAAGCCATTTGCTCCTCAGTCGGATTGCCAAACTCTTCATAATGGGCGTTAACCATTGATACATAAGACGAGGCTGCCATCATTCCCATAGGATACTCATAGGTCATGTCTGCTGAATAAGCAATAGCATTAAGCACCTCTGGAGTTGTTGTTCCCGTTTGTTCGTCATAACAATCGTTACATTTTTCAAGACCGATACATAGGCATAGATCGGAAATCCCGGAAGCTACTTCAGCATAAGCCATGCGAACGGTATATCCTCCTGTCGCACCACCCGTAGCTACTCTGGTTCCGGGTTTATTATTCATACCCAAATATGAATTTGTAAAAATATCGGGCATAAATTGACGTTCAAAAAGTTCATTGTATATCCCATAGACCGTCGATTGAAGATCTTTGTGAGTAATTTGCGCTCCATTTTTTCCCGCATCCTCAAGAGCTAATTTGGTAGCGTCATATGCGAGTTCAAAGTATGTTTTATCCAAATAACGAGCTCTAAATGGTGTTATTCCCACACCAATTATCGCTACTTCTTTAGGCATAATTTTATTTCTCCATATTGAATATTTTATTTTATTTTATTTTATATCTCAACTAATAATTGAAAATTAATTAAAATTCGTTAGCAGAATATTTATAAATTATTTTTTGATTAAGACCAGAATTTAAATAAACAGATTGCATATAGGAAAAGGAAATTAAGGGCTATTTTATCTAAATATCCAGCTTAGGAATTACTATAATAATAATTTATTCGAGGAAACGAAGATGTATTTAACTCTTTTATTTTCTATTTTTTAAAATTTCTCTAAATCCTTTAACAGATTTTGGCCTTTACACGAATACTAGCTTCAATAATATAAATGCAACTTTTTTTTGTCATCATAAATTATGGTGTTCAAGTAAGTGAATGAATAATTAATATTTGATTAATTTATGAAGAAAAAAATACAAGATAAAGTAAAGAAGTTTTATAAGAACTCTATAAAGTATCGAGATGATAAGGTTTTAAAAAAAGACCTTGATAAATTACCACGATTAATACAAGATTATTTTAGAAAGATTAATCTCATTGGAAAAGAACGAATAAAACGAGTGAGATTATCTCAGAAAGGATTGTTTAAATTAAAACCCGATTCTAAATGGAAACCTTTTAGTGCTGAGCAATATGTAAATACGGAGGATTGGTCATTTTTATGGTATGCGAAGATAAAAATGATTCCTCTAGTTAATTTTCATGTAGTAGATGAATTCATCGAGGGAAAGGGAGCTCTCAAGGCAAAATTATTTAATCTTATAACAGTGGTAGATGAAGAGGGAGAGAAATTAGATCAGGGAGAATTTTTGCGATTTATTAGTGAAGCACCATGGTACCCTTCGTTCTATTTGAATGAAAAAATAGTATGGAATAAAATAGATGAGACTACTATGGAACTGACCATTACAATGAAGCAAAATCAAATTTCGGGTAAGATTTTATTTGATAATTTAGGATTCATCAAAGAAGTGACCGCTAAGCGCTATTATACGAACCAAAATAATATAACTTTTGAAGATTGGCACGGATTCTATGAGGGATATAAAGAATTCAATGGAATTTTAATTCCAACTGATTTTAAAGTGTGCTGGCATCTGGAAAGTGGAAATTATTGTTATATTAAAGGAAAAATACTTAATATAGAATTTAATTAAAACATAATACTTAAAAATTCATAGATTAAATAATGCATATTCAAAATGAAATATGAGTGATTATAATGTCTTGGGAAGAATTTAAAACCGTTCCTCATACAATTAATGGGGTTATTGATAAATGGGCAGAAGAAAGGCCAGATAAGGTTGCTTTTATTTTTTATGACACTGAAAAGAAATATACCTTTAAAGAATTTCGTGACGCAATAGAAGTTGTGGCCTTTAAGCTTTATAATTTAGGTTTTCGGAAAGGAGATATAATCACCACTTCATTACCATTTCTTTATGAACATATCATATTGGGATATGCTTGCGCTAAATTAGGAGTAATGTGGTGCCCAATGGATTTACGGTTAAAACCTCCCGAAATTATGAGGAACTTGAGTTTATTGCAGGAGAGATGCAAAATGTATTGCCATTTAGGGAGGACTTCTGCTGCGAATTTTGGCATGATTGGAGCAGCAGTTATGAAAAATAATCCGTGGTTAGAATATGTAGTTCAATTTAGCACCCCTGATGATAAATATCGGAAAGGTATTATCCCCGCATTTCAGTTAATGCAAGAAGCTCAAAATGAATATGCAAAGACTGACATGGATTCAGAAGTTATGAAAAAATTTCACGCAGAATGTGAGAAAGTAGGAGAAGATGATCCGATACTCATCATTTTCACAACGGGATCTACCGGTTTTCCAAAACCTGCTATGTTAACAAATAAGGGGATAACATGTCAGAATATGTGTTTAGCAAAAGGACTTTACTCTGAAGAGGATGATACTATGTTGGTTAATTTACCGCCTTCCCATGTAGGAGGGACTACTGAACAGTTTATGACTCCTATTTTTAAAGGAGGGGGCGTAGTTGTACTCCACATTTTCGATCCTGCAAAGAGTCTGGATGCGATTCAAAAGTATAAAATTACGGTTATGGGACAAATACCTGCGTTATTCGTGATGGAATGGAGGCTTCCTAACTACGATGAATATGATCTTAGTTCCTTAAAATATGCGATCGCAGCAGGCCAACCAGTTGATAAACCATTCTTGGAACGATTAACAAAAATGGCTCCCAACTTATTTACTGGGCTGGGTCTAACGGAAACTTCGGGTTTTTGTTCTTATACCCCCACAGATCTTTCTTTGGAAGAATTTACAGGTACTTTGGGTTATGACTTTCCAATTTACCCGATGTCTATTCGAAAACCTATGAAAGAAGATGGAACCGCTGGAGATAAGTTACCAAATGGAGAAATTGGAGAAATCTGTTATAAAGGTCCTCAAACGTTTTTAGGCTATTTCGGAAATGAAGAGGCAACACGCAAGACATTAACATCAGATGGATATTTATATACAGGAGATATGGGGTATATTGATGAAAAAGGTCTTCACCTTGAAGGGCGAAGAAAATTTTTGATAAAACCGAAGGGTTATCAAGTATTTCCTCCCGAAGTTGAAGCTTACATCGCAGAGATCCCCCAGATTGAATTTGTGGGAGTAATTGGAGCTAAGCATGAGGTA
>SDNW01000152.1 GCA_004524725.1 Promethearchaeota archaeon | reverse complement strand
GTGAAAAATTGTCCAGCTTCATCTTTTAGAATTTTGCTCACAAATATTTCGTATGCATCATTAAGTATATCTTTAGAAGATTCGATAAGAGAAATTTCTTGTAATTCTTTTACGATTAAATATAATAGATCTTTATTTAAGCCAATTTTTTCTTTTTCATCAAATATATCCTTATAAAAAGATTTTACATTTCCCTCGAAAAAGAGTTGGATTCTTTCGAATAATTCTTCTTTAGTTTCGTCTTTTTTAATGGCAAATTCTAGATACTCAGAGGGAGTTTTCTCAATTTCATCAACTAATTTACACATTAAAAGATTAATTATTTCCTTTGACCTTGTGCGTGTATCCGTATCTGTATATTTTAATTTCGCATATAAATGCCGATTTATCTCTTGGAACTTTTCCTTTATGTTCGAGATTTTTTGTAGTTCTTCTTTCTTGATCGAGTAATTCATTCTCACTAATTGATTATATTTGACTATTTTAGTTATGTATCTTCTCTATGATTTATTATTCTTTTTTATTAAATGTAAATTAATCTTAATTATGCCTTTAGATAATTATAATTTCGGTGACTATATAGAATTCAAAATTAAAAAAAGATTTGGTATAATTACTTTAAATAGAGTACATAGATCAAATGCATTTTCCATTGACCAACTTGAACATTTGAAAGATGCAATTCTTTATTGCCAAAATGATGAAAATATTAGAGGGATTATTTTAACGAATAATGGCTCTTCCTTTAGCACTGGAATGGACTTAGGAACAATTGATGGGAGTGATCATTCCGCAGTTAAATACCTTGAGAGCACCGCTGCTACGATCTGTAAGTTACTATATAATGGAAAGCCCGTAATATGTGGCATTGATGGTCGCACATTAGGAGAAGGGGTTGTATTTATGACATGCTGTGATTATAGAATCGCAACTAAGGAAAGCTATTTTCAAATGCCTGAAATTTATTCAGGGATATTTCCTGGGACTGGTTGTATTGTTCTATTCACGAAAATTTTAGGAATCCCTTGGACCAAGAAATTATTGATGTTTAGTGAAAAAATATCCTCTAAAAAAGCATTAGAAATCGGTTTAGTTGATCAAATTGTAAATTCAAAAGAAGAATTAGTCCATGAAATGATGCAGAAAGCCACCTTTCTCTTTACTAAACAACAAACGGTTTTAAACGCAATTAAATTATGTAGTAACCATTTAATAGATAGAACATTCAAAGAAGGCTATGAATTGGAAAAACTCGGATCTGCATGGTATGAGTATAAAGATTCTAAGGAGTATCTCCAAAAATTTAAACATAAATTCGATTGGGATACAGCTAAGTCTGAGTGAGACAAACTAGAAAAAATAACAAAATCTTTAAATCGTTCTTTAAGTTAATAAACCTTAGCTAATAGGTAACATTTAGCCACAGATTTAGCAATTCTTAGAAGAGAAAAAAGCTGAAAACAAACAAAAGAAAAAGATTAAACAAATCAATGAAAATAAGGTGAAAATAGTTGGGAAAAGAAGATGACTCAAAAGTGTTTATTGGTAGGAAAAAATCAATGAGTTATGTAATGGCGTCCATGGTTGTCCTAAATGAAAAACCCGTTAGACTGCTCGCTCGTGGTAGATCTATTTCCAGAGCAGTTGATGTTGCTGAAATTCTAATTAATAAATTTGTAAAAGGAAGTAGCTATGGCGAAATTCTAATCGATACAGAAACCATTACCAATAAAGACGGGACCAATTCAAATGTTTCATCCATTGAAATTGAAATTAAACCCCCTAAAAAATAACTAAGGAAAATACCTTAAAAATCAGGAGAAATTCAGGAGATTTTCTCGCTTTTTTTTATTTTTTTTTACTTGAAATTTTTTTACCCATTTCCTAAATTAGCTTCACATTTGAGGGTAATAATAATAAGTGACATATACTTCTGAGATCCATAATTAGTTACTAATTTTAAAAAGACTTAATCATGTCAAGGAAAATTGCTTATATCTATATGAGTATTATATTATACTTGAGTATGTTCCCTAATATGATATCCGCTAACGCAGAGCAAATCAATAACGATAGTTTTAGTGATTTCTCCCTAGAAGGAAAAGTTGACTATTTAATCATAACTCCTGCTCAATATCAAGAAGAATTAAGACCAATTTTAGTTTGGAAAACGCAAAAAGGACTTTCGGTACTCTTAAAGACAACACAAGAAATTCAAACTCAATATTCTGGGAAAAATCTTGGGGAAAAAATAAAAAATTGTATAACCGAATATAACGAAAATAATAATACTAAATGGGTATTATTGGCAGGGGATCATCCCGACGTGCCTTCACAATATGTAGAGGCTGTAGAAGATTATCCGTGGGATGGAGATCTGGTGAATTGTGATTCTTATTACACAGATTTAAATAATAACTGGGATCTGAACGATGATGGAATATATGGAAGCGATGAGGATGAATATGATTTTGAGCCAGAAGTCTATGTTGGGAGAATTCCCGCCAACGATGAAGCAGAAATGAAAAATTTAATCTATAAAACTATAGATTACGAAAAAAAGCCAGTTGTGGGATGGTGGATGAAAAAAGCATTATTTGCGGGAGCCATCACTTATTTTAATTTAGATTGGAATGGAGATAACGTTGTAGATTATGAGGAATTAGACGGCAATCGATTTAATAACTTCATTAATTTTAGCCATTTTGCCGGATGGAATACAACATTCTTAGCTCAGACACAGGGAGTCAAAGGGTCCGATTATTACAGCGATATGCAGCTTTCCCATTATAATCTCATAAATCAAATTAATGATGGAATTAGTACTTGTACTGTTTTTGCACATGGTAATTACAATCGTTTTGGTTTGCACGAATGGGTTAATGATGTGGATGGTGATTTACTTTTTGATTATACAGCATGTCCATTTAATGAAAGTGGATCCCCTATAGATACTCAAGTTTTCAATGATTTATTGTCTACAAACTATTTCGATCTCTCTCCTGATGAGGGAAAAGTGGGATTCTATTATTTGGGCAGCTGTAGCACGGGTACTTTTGATGAAAGCGAAGATTGTCTTGCCGAGGTTCTTTTGAAAGAAGCAGCTATTGGTGTAATCGCATCCAGTTATGTCACATGGGGTGAGGATGGTTGGTATGAACGAGATCACGGGGGCTGGTTCATAGAGGGATTAGGATTTCGTTTTTGGGAACAGTTTATGCTCTCAAACCGACCAGGAGAAGCGTTCGCTCTGGCAAAAGAAGATTATGTAGCAGATCGCGAAAGCTCTTTAGAACCTATTGTAAATGTTGATTGGGAGGAAAAAGTTTTGAAACAATATAATCTGTTTTGCGATCCAGAAGTTCCTATATGGAATAAGGTTCCTCAACAACTTAATGTGAGTAAAATATTAGTCAATGAGGAAAATTTCACATTAAGAGTGTCTGCTGAAGGTGAAATGATTGAAAATGTAACTATCACCTTTGAAAAAGATGGAAATTTGCTCTGGATGAATCAGACTAATGTTAATGGAGAAGTTTTTATTCCAGTTTCTAATAGTTCATTGAAGGGTATGACTTGTACGGTAAATAAGGATGGTTATATACCATTTCAAGAAAGCTACCCGGGTGATCCAATATCAGCAATTCCTGGCTATAATATGATATTCATAATATCATTAGCGATCTCAGTAATTTTTATTGGGTTCCTAATGAAATCGAAATTAGAAGAAAATAATTAATATTTTTTTATATCTCTTTTTTGATTTTTTCAACCATTTCTTGGAATAACTCGATGTCTGAGGATGTTATTTTTCCACTTTCAAAGCGCATCATCAATTCCATAAAGGGTTTTACTAAATCATGTTCAAAAACTGTACATGTTTGATTTAAAGTATTTACATCTAAAATCAACGCCGATGGCAAGGTATCTCCCGCTCCCATAACATCACGGAATAATAATTGATTGTCGTCAGTATACGAAAGTACTACAATATCTTCTAATATCTGTGAACCATCATTTTTTTTGATAATCTTAAATTCACACATGGTATTTGAGAAATTTTTTAAAATACGCTTAATAAAATAAAATATAGCAAATATTTTAAAACTTATAGCTTAAAACGAATACAAAGGAATTTGATGAAGAATGGCAAGACCTTATCAGAAAGCTAATATCCCTGGTCCCGAAATGGGTACCAGCGTGTATGAACC
>SDNW01000039.1 GCA_004524725.1 Promethearchaeota archaeon | reverse complement strand
TTTAATATGGCAAGCACCTTCAAATTAAAAAATCATCTTAATAGAGCAATTGAGGTTTATAAAAAGGTAACAGAAATCGAACCAGATAATGCTTTAGCATGGCTTTTCATGGGAAATTGCTATTTAGAAAAAAATGAATATTATGCCGCAATTCAAAGTCTAGAAAAAGCAACAACCATCGATTCGAGTTTAGCAGACGAATTAAATCAATATATTAATCAATTTAAAGACAGTTTGGAAAATATGAAGGAGAGCATTTCCAAAAGCTTCGAAAATAAATTAAATTCGTTATTTTAGATTTTGGTTTCGAAAATAAGAAGAAAAATAAAAACGCACGATTATAATAGATTCGATGCGTATTGAGAGAGCAAGAACTCAATTTTTTGCGGTTCTAATTGATCACTGCCTAGCTCGGGACACATATGTTCTAAATGACATAGAAGTTCATTGAGACCCTCTTCCGCTTCTTTAGGATCAATATTATCGGCATTATTAAGAACTAATGAACCTAATAAATTTTGAGAACGCTTAAATACAATAACATGGTTGCCGATTTTTAACTGGTTGAGTTCCGAATTGAAAGATTCTTGAACAAAACTACTAATTGCAGAGAATAATCCTCCTTGTAATATATCTTGGTTAGAAGAGGAGGTAAGTGGAATGCCCGCTTTATCAAAGACAGTAACTCCTTTTACACTTAATCGTTTCGTGAGCTGTTTTCCAGTTAATTTATAATAAATTTTCATGAAAGCTCGCACTATACCATACCCCGTCTTACAAGATACCGGGAGAACTTCAAAGGAAGGTAATCTTTTTAGGTCAAGGATTTCTATTATCTCACTAATCTGAGCGACAGGTTGGAGATCATACTTATTTGCTAAAACAATAAGTGGCTTCTTCTTAAATACATTAGATAATTTCCATAGTTCATCTCGAGCTTCACTAAATCGTTCTCGAGCATACGCATCGATCATAAAGATGACACATTCTGCACTATTCGCTTCTCCAATCCAAAGATCTCTGAAATCTTTTTGACCTCCCATATCCATTAAATTAATACGAATTCCTTGAACTTCCATTGTAGTCATTTCTTTACCCATAGTAGGGGTATGCTCCATAAAAGTACCGTTCTGGAGGAAAGAGACCATGGTTGTTTTTCCTGCTGAATCAAGCCCACAAATCACTAATTTTTTCTCTTTGGTAAAAATCCTTCGTAATAGACTTTTAACTGCCATGATTTATCATTTATTTAAAGTAATTTTATTTTCTTAGAAACTTAATAAAAATTGTGTTATAAAAATGATTTTCTTTATCCTTTTCTTTGTTCTGTTGCCACAAATATTCATTTTTATACACAAAATATCTAGCATATATTCCTTAGATTTTAATGGAATTATGAAAAGTTAAGAAAAAAAATTAAAATGAGAAATAAAAAAAATTTTATTCTTTAATCACTAATTTAGATATCCAGGTTCCCACGATCTTTTCTTCATCCTCTTGATCTGGGAATAAGTATTTTTCGTAAAATCCAATTGCTCCTAAGTAGAACGCTATTGCCGACAAAATCCTTAAAAGATTGTAAATAAATGATATTTGTATGACGTATCCTAAACCCCAGAATAAGAAGAAGAGTCCCATTCCGATAGCGAGACCATTTCGGTTTTTCTTGCCATCCCGTAAAATAAAATAAGCAGGGGGATATGTTAAGACCGTTGCATATATTATAAATGGAATAATACTAGGATTTATCAACTGACCTAAGATCAAGTAAAAGGTAGCTATGAAAGGCAACGTATAAAGTTTAGTAAGTCGTCGCAAATATAAGATAAATTCAAATTGTACTACGAAGAGAATATGAGCGATTATTATTCCAATTTTTAGATATCCAACTATGTAAGCTTCTTTATCGATGCCAACCATAGATGATAAGAGCGTAAGAATAGAATTTGTAATAACGGCTCCAACATAAACAGATACGGCAATATACATTCGATTTTTCGTATCTCTCCAACTTTTAAAAGTTAGCCTTAATGCAAGAACGAAAAGAACGATCATAATAATTTCAATTATGAGAATTTCGATTTCAAACGCCATTAGGAAACCACCTCAACTTTAAAAGGTTTGAAAAAACCTGTCGAGTAAATGATAAGTATCACGTCGTAGACTAAAACAGATATCCGGGTTACTAAATCAATATCTATTGCCACTGAACCAAAAGCAATAGTAAAGAATATTGCTAATGCGAGAGCCCCGTTATCCTTCACTCTAAATGCAGTTAAGTATAAAAAGATAATACTTGCACCTCCCGTGATATATACGTAAATCATAAGGAGATCATCAAATCCAGTAAACAGAAATAAAATCACCATTCCCCCATAGAAAAACAGCGAAGTATAATAAAATGATTCCCAACGATTAGCCACCGCTATCAAAGTTATTCCAAGACTTGCAATTATGCCGATAAGAAATGAATAGAGATTTAAGCTTTCAAATAAACCACCAAACCATTCAACTAAAAGTGCTGGCTTTTCCACTGGAACATTTACGAAAAATTCTAAAATGACTAAAATCGAAAACGTAAAAAAAATGCTAAAGATCGTCGATCTAACGATATTAAATTTCCCTGTTGCCTTCTTTTCTCGAAATAACTTAATTCCGACTATTAATGTGGTTATTGGAATAATGAACAGATTCATTGAATATCCCAAATGGGCAAGTGTTGTAGTAAATGCATTATCAACCATTATATAAAACTCCCTCGTAAATGTGGTTTTTCTTTTAGAATTTTTGCTTTAACTTCCATAAAAATTCTTGAAAAATCAATCAGTAGATCCTCGATATATAAATCTGATTCGGAATTGATGCCTTCATAAATTTGTTGATGGTATTCAGTAAGAATTCTTTCACTTAATTTTCCACAATTATCTAAGATATTGATCAAATCCGTTATTACCGCTTTATAGATTTCTACTTTATCTCGTTTGTGTAATAGAACTGCAAATGAAAAGAGGTCATCTCTCTCTGCAGTTTGGCGTATCTTGAAAATATATGATAACACAAGATACTTTCGAAATTTATCTTCAAAGAATTTTCCTGCTTTTGCTCCTAACGGAAAACAAGTGTTAAGTATTTCCGTTTCATTTCCGACTGCTGAGTAAGGAGGGTAAGAACTCACTATTTCTGGATTACTTCCGACAAAACCACCGAGTTTTGCGATAATTGCATACGATGAGGCCATAAATTATCAACCTACTTTTTGATTTAATTTTTACTCCAAGAGGCTAAAAATTTCTTAAAATTCTTTTCGAATTTTTTGCTCCCGTTGTATTTAGAAAACTGATAAAAGTGTTTATATAAAAATCAAATTTTTTTTAGCTTAGTTTGTTACCCCATAACACTTTTTTTTACCAAAAAAATAGATTTCTTACGTTTACGCACACAAATTGATTAAAAAAGAATTAGAAAATGAATGAAATAGATCAAACAATTTTTTTAAAAACTCATCGCTTTTAGGAACCGAGGCCAAAGTGTGGCTTTATTGATTATCGGGAGATTACCGAACAATTTTTCTCCGACCCATCTGTCATTATCGGTATTATATTTAGTTAGATCCTGAATTAAAAGAACATCATATACAAATTGTCTGACTGTTTTATTCTTTAGTAACATATCGGTGTACGCATTCCAGATTGTCTTACTGGTGCTTGCATTAGTCTCATAAAATAGATATTCACACGCGTTCCCGTTGCGAAAATATTTTTCTAAAAGTAATTTTGAGATTTCACGATCATAGTTGATTAGTTGAGATTCAGAGAAACTATTCCCATTATTAAGAAGTGGTTTGAGGATTTTTGAAGCCGTATCGGCGCTTGCTAAACCACATAACATTCCTTCATAGAAAAATGAGGTAACTAGTCCTGCTGCCTCTCCTAATATCAACACTCTATCCTTTGACATTTTCTTAATTGGATGCTTTGATATATCACCAACGACAACTGTAGTTAAATCCCATGAGAGGCCTTTAACAAAACTTTGAATTTTTTTATAATTGTATAAAATTCTTTCTAATTTATCTTTTAACTCAGCGGGAGATTCTAAATTACCCAGATACCCCGTTGATAGCCTCCCATTCCCTACATTAAAAAAGAAAGGGCCATTGATGCTAATATTTGGATTTAAATGGAACATATACTGAAATGAAAAATTCTGATTGAGAAGATCTTCATCTGCCCATGTATTGAGATAGATTCCTTTGTATGAATCAGGTGTTCTAAAACCTAAAGATTTTTGTAGTTCAAATCCTCGGGAACCAGTCGCAAGTACCAATACTTTTGTTTTGATTTCCTCACCCTTGTGAGTAACTACCTCAACATGATCTTGATGATGATTGATTTTAGAAACGGACTCATTGAATCTTGTTTCACCGCCATTATTGTTAAAATTTCTGATTAACTTATCTAAAAAAATTTCTGTATGACAGATCTTGCCTAGAGGTGCTCCAAATTCTTTCGAATCCAGAAGTCCATCATGTTTTTCACTTTTATAGTTGAGTTGAAGAAAATCACGAGGAAAAATTTCGCGGTCGTTCCAAAATTGTGGCTCAATAAATGGCTTATTGTGTTCAGCATAAATATTTGTTCGTACTGGGATTTGACTTTCATAGTCTTGTGCTTCGATAAGAAGTATCTTTGCAAACTTAGAAATTTTATACGCAAATGATGCCCCCGAAATACCAGCCCCGATTACAATAATATCATACATAAGTATAATTGTAAATATTAAACATTAAAAAAATATTGGTTTTACCACTAACTGAAAGGAACAAGAGACTGAATTAAATAATATTTTCTATATTTTTTACGATTTTCTCTAAATTCACTTCAGCCATACCGGTAGGAACACCCGCATCAAATAATACCACAATCAAGAGCGGCTCTAGTTTCCAAGGGATACTAATTCTTTTTGAAAATACTTTCTGCTCATTTTCGAGGCTATAAAACGTTTCATCGAATTCATTAGCCACCATAAACCTAATTTCTAACTCTTTAATTGAGGACAGTAAAATATCTTGGGGAAGAGAGGTATAAATTACCTTTCCGTTAATTGCAAATAAAGCAGCTCCTAAAATTTCGTTCTCATAAACCAGACTCTTTATAAGATCAATAATTTTTTTATAGAGAACCTTACTATTGGTGATTTCCTCTTCTCCCGTAATAATTCCATCTATTTTTTCATCAAATTCATTACTCTGGATTATTTCATGATCTTCGATTTCGTTCGTTTCTAAAAAGTGTTCAAATACTTTAGTAATAGTCTTTAATCGTGATTTAACAAATAATAAACTGACGCTCGAATCAGATAAAATTGTATAGATAAATTTCTCCTTTATTTGAAAGACAAAGCGAAAACCACCCATTTCCAAGACTTCAGGGGTCTTTTGTGAAATAACATTTTCGGAAAATGAAAAAATCGCGGAAAAAAAGGGGGTAATTAAGTTCGGTTCAATACTTTTAAAATCCTCTGTGAAGTTCCGATCATAAATACACGCACCGTTTTTATTTAGGATAAAAAGAGAATGAATCTTCATCGAAATTTTTAAGTGATTCGTTTAAAATTTATAAAAATATAGAAGTTTTTTCTTATAAGTATTTCTCTACATTTTTATAGATTAAGCAAAGAGAAAAAATATATGAAACAGTATATTAGTCATGTCTTTTACTTTTCAAGGCTTTTTCTTCTAATAGTTTTAAATAGGCTTTTGTTTACTGTAAACAATGAATTCATTTCATTGTTCAATATTTAATTACATTAATATTAATTTGGAAAAAAAAGTATAATTAAAGTAAGATATCCTATCCCCAATAATACATGGATAAAGGCATAAGAGCCTCCAGTCTTAACCATCTTTTTATATGTTAATCCTTTAACCTTATTTACACGTCCTAGTTCTAGGATCATTAAATCTGCTGGACTTCCTTGGGGTAGGAAATTTCCACCTAAATTAACTCCTAATATAAAAGCAACAAATAAAGGAAAAGCGTAAAAATTAGGATTGGCTATTAAAATTTCTAGTATAGGTATAAAAATAATGGTCACGGGAGTATTATCCAAGAATCCACTAAAAAGGGAAGTGGTTATTAAAATTATTATGCTCAGTAATAACTCATTTTGGAAAGCTAAATTTTCAATAAGTTTTTCAAGTAATAATAAGGTCCCATTTATTTCCATTAAAGCGATAAAAATAAAAAGGCAAATAAAAAAATAGATTAATTTATAGTCAACCTTTTGTAAATATCGTATCAATGAATATTTATGACCAGAGCCTTCTGACTTATTGTTAGGGTTAAAAATTAGGAAGATAATGGAAAATACTAACGAAACTAAATAGCTTTCAGGAATGAGTATCAAAAAAGCAATAAATATAATTAATAGTATTAAATTTTTTAAAATAGGTCTACTTTTCTTATCCTTGAATGGATTTTCTTCAGATATTCCTTTATATTTCTCTTCTTCTAATTCTTTTCGTTGATTTTTTAGAAATTTCGCCAATACAAATCGATCTAAAGTAAATATGGTGATAACAAATGTAAGTAGAAAATATGGAACAATATGGACTAAAAACCAGTTAAAATCTAAAGTAAATTCATTGGCTATGAGAATATTTTGAGCAGATCCCACAGGAGTTAACGTAGCTGCGAGATTAACACAAACGGAAATTCCTAATAAAAATGGGGTTGGATTTATCTTTATTTCTCGGCAAATAACTATTATAATAGGGATAAAAATAGCAACAATGGAGATTCCAGCAATAACTGATGCTAAAAGGGTGGTAACGATGCAAATGATGTAAAAAAGTTTTCTAGGTTTTGTTTTATAGTGTTTTATGATTCGAAATCCAATTTCATCAAAAAATTTATTCTCTTTGAGAATTTCGACAATAGTAAATATCGCAATAAAAAAAAAGATTACTTCCCATTTTACAGCGTTCATAAAAAAAGTCAAATCGCGAGTTTCAGGTATAAATATGGCAGTTACTATAGAAGCGATGATAATAAGGGAAACAGAATAAAGAATATAATCCACTTTTTCGAAAAATAATACAATTATTAATCCAATAAAACATAATCCCACAAATATCTGAAGAAATGGTTCCATGAGTATCAACTATCTTAAATTTTATTTACTTGTATATAAATAGGTTCACATAAATAAGTATAAAAAATTTTCTCTGTATATTCAATTCTTTTTATTCTTTAATGCTTTTTCTTCAAGCTGCTTTGAATAAGATTCCCATTTATCAGGTTCTCCCGATTTCTTTTTTTCAATAATAAATTCACAGCATTCTGCTCCCGCGGGAATGGTTGATTTAAAAAAAATTTGAAAATCACTTTTATCAAATACATTCTCTCGAAAGTAATCAATAATGCCTTGAACCAAGTACCTCTGAACGCTACAATCAAACGCAGAGTATACTTCTTGGAGTGGGCACCAAAGAATATCAAAAGAACATTTTTCTTCATTCTCAATTCGTGGATCTTCGACGGATGTCCATGCTTGTGTGTTGATTATGGTCGCTAAATAACTCATTAATTCGATATCAGAAATTCCTTCTGGTATTTTATCGGGATCGATCATTTGACTCCCGATGTCATACCCGGTTTTAATTAACGCGTCAATTATTATATCTTGTCCCTTTTTTCCTAACTTTAATTCACTTTCTTTTAATATGTTTAAAACAGCCATAGACATAAAAAGACCAAACTGCAATAAGGATGTGGGGTCAAAGTCTTTTCGAACCATTACTTTGCTCTTGAATGTATTTAAAGCCTCTTCAAATGGTTCTTTTAATGCAGATTTTGCTTTCTCCCAAGTTTTTTCCTTTCGATTCGCACCTTTTAAAATTCCTTTTGTTATCATTTCATTACCTTAAGGGACAATTCCTCTTTAAAATTTGTGAATTTTTTTTTCATAACAATGAGGTTTAAAAGCAAATTTTCTTTTTGTTAAATTAAGAAAGTTGCCTACATAACTTACACAACTTTATCAAAAATATGACCAAATTGGATTGAAAAACTCATGTCTGATGATGACTTAGATAGGATTCGGATGAAAAAGGCAGAAATGATGATGAAGCTTCAGAAAATACCGAAGGCGATCATAAAAGTACATAGTTATGAGGAATTTGAGAAGTTAGTAGCTGATTATCCCGAAAATGTACTTATTTTTGATTTTTGGGCAATATGGTGTAGTCCATGTATGGCATTTGCTCCTGTGTTTGAGAAGCTACAACAAGAATATTCAGATAATTTCATCTTTGCTAAAGTCAATGTTGATGAGAATGGATCAATCGCTCAGAGATTTGGAATTACAGGAATTCCCACTACCTTATTTATTAAAGGGGGAAAATTGATACAAAAAATCGTCGGAGCGATGAATTATGATAGCATGAAGCAAATCTTAGAGAAATTAAACTCAACAAAAATCTAAATTGGCATTTTTTTCTGTTATAATTATATATATTTTGAACAGTGAAAAATGATGGAAAGCATTACTGAGCAATTGAAGGGAATGCTTGAGGAAAAGAAAATTTTCAAAAGCGCAAATCTCTTCAGATGCATATTAGGATTGAATGAAATTGAAACTAATGTTTTTTCTTACTTGTTGAAAAACGATAATACAAGTACTATAGAACTTGCAAGCACTTTAGAAAAAGATCGAAGTTCCATTCAGAGAGCACTGCAAAATCTCAATGATTTAAACGTAATAGAGAGAAAGTCTATGTCATTGAAAGATTTTGTTGAACAAAAAGGAGTCAATGAATCAAACAAGCGTGGATATTTATATGTTTATGGTGCAAAGGATCTGCAAGTTATCAAAAAGGAATTTCGTGAATTATTGAATCGATGGTATCAAAAAATGACCGATTATATTAATAATCTCGATGGTCTTTTTGATTGCTATCAAGAAGACGGAGAACTATGTTAAAATTTTACCGATTTTATGAATTGATATTCTCGAAATAAATTGTACCTTTTTAAAGTATCACATCCCATTATGTTATATGAAAACGAATACGAATAATCTTCCGCTATTGTCGTTTATTCTGTTTATTCTAATTGCAACATTAATCTCATCGATCTCAAATATGATTTCTCCCAATTTAATAACTATATCCTATTATTTTGGATTTGGGGGGGATACTACCCCATTAGGGGTTCTTACTTTCTCCTTTACATTAGCGACCGGTTTTTTTATGTTAATTTTTGGATATTTGGCGGATAAGATCGTACGAAAATGGATAGTATTTAGTGGGGCGTTAATCTTCTCAATATCCTCAATCTTCACAATCTTTGTTCCTACAAGTTTCGAGGGTTATGTCTTCTTTTTTTTGATAACAATTATAACTGGGATTGGATATGGTGCACTCGTTCCAAGTATATTTTCACTTATAGGGGATATCATTTCAAAGGAAAGGCGTTCCATAGGATATTCCTTTTTCTCCATAGCCTCATTTTTTGGAATCGTAGTCGGTACCGGATTAGCTACTTTTGTTGGGACATCAGACTGGCGAGTTCCATTTTTTATAGTAGGTCTTATGGGTATAATAGGTGCCATACTCTTTATTTTCTTCAAGGAACCTTCTCGGATTGGCAAAGATCAGTCCTATCTATTAAAGGAGGAGGGGGTTGAATATACCTATCGCATAAATTTTTCTGATTTAAGCACCATTTTCAAAAAGAAAGCAAATATCTGGTTAGTAATTAACTTTGTTGATAACATTCCAACTGGAATAATCTTATTCTTATTATATGCATATATGGAAGAATATCATGGAGTACCCGCAGAAATCACGATCTTTGTCATGCTTTTGATTTTGATTTTCATCATATTAGGTACTATTATTTTTGGTGTTATCGGTGATGCGGCATTTCGCGAAGGAAATAAGAAAGCACGTGTGAAATTAGCGTTATTTGGCAATATATTTCCGATTCCTTTTCTTTTTATCGCCTTAATCATTCCATTTGAAACTCCTAATATCTTTCCTGGATTGATAATCTGGATAATTTTATTTATTATAGGTATGTTCGCCAATGGAGCTGTAAACGGCAACTGGTATGCAACCGTTACAGATTTAAATCTTCCCGAACATCGAGGTAGTGTATTGGCAGCATCTAACTTTTTTGATATTATTGGCCGCGCAATAGGACCATTACTTGGAGCATTGATTGCCGACCTTTTTGGATACGTCTTTGGGATGATGACAGCAATTTTTGCATGGGTTTTAATCCCATTTTTCTGGATACCTGTTCTTAGAAACGTAGTCACCGAAATGAGTGAAACTGAAAGGATATTTCAAGAGCGGATTAATAAATTGAAGTAAAAGGATATAAATAGTTCAATAATTAAAGGATAAAAAAGAAAAAAGTTATTAGAATGGAAGTACAATTAGGGTAACATTTAGAAGTATCCCAAGCACGATAGCTACGATTACATAGAGGATGAATGCGATTACTGTGGCCAAAATGGCACCTAAGAAGCCTATATGATGCCGTGCACTAATGATTAACCAAGCAACAATTAATACAATTATCCATGCCAACCAGCCTTGTAAAAACAGAAAGACAATTGCATAAAATATAGTGATTACGAAGGAAGTAAGAAAGACCGAACCAAAACCAGAGTTCTTGGCTGAACTAAAGAGATTTATTGCAAATGTTAAGAATATCGCCATAATCAAGAGGAATATAAGATAGAGTAGCAAAAACCAAAAAATGTCTTCAATTGTGGCGAATGTTAGAGCCCAATCTTCATTAAAAAAGTCAAACATCATAGTTAATTTACACTTTGGTTGTTATTTTGTAAATAAATATTAAGGTTGAAATTTAAAGTTAATATATATTTATTTTGCTTAAGTTTTAAAAGATAATAAATGGGAATCGATTATGGTTTTAGATATATTATTTAGTGCTGAAAATATTGGAACGGTCCAAATTAAAAACCGTATTGTTCGTTCAGCAACATTTTCACGAAGAGCGGAAAGATATGGAAAAGTTGGAGAAGAAATGATTAATTTTTACCAAGAACTAGCCGCTGGAGGGACGGGTTTGATAATCACGGGATTTATTTCGGTAGATGCAAGTGGGACGATAAGTCCTTTTCAAGCGCGGTTAGACGATGACTCCTATATTTCCGGGCATCGGAATTTAGTAGAAACGGTCCATAATATTTCTGATGCAAAAATCGCTGCTCAAATTGCCCATACCGGAAAGCAAGGAACTCATCCTAAATATCCACCAATTGCCCCCTCATCAGTGAAGGATAATATGACGGGCTTGATACCACGAGAGATGACAACAGAAGAAATTAAGCAAATGATTGAAAAATTTGTTAATGCCGGGTATCGCGCCTATGTGGCGGGATACGATATGGTCCAATTGCACGCCGCTCATGGATATTTATTGAGTAATTTTATTTCTCCTTATACGAATAAAAGAACTGATGAATTTGGAGGGAGTATCGAAAATATGACTAGGATTTTGGTAATGATTCATGATCAATTGAGAGAGAAAACTGATAAGAATTTTCCAATCATAATTAAACTTCAAACCCAAGATTTCGTAAATGGTGGTTTAACACTTGACAATGGGATTAAGATAGCCAATATTGTTATAAAAACAGGTTTTAAGGCTATTGAGCCAAGTGGGGGAATTGCTGAAACTCAAATTGGAACAAAGGATGCATATCCAAGCAAAATTATTAAGACGCGTGATGATGAGAATTATTTCTTGCCTGTTGCAAAACAGTTAAAACCTTTAATGAAGGGAAATAAATTAATTTTAGTCGGGGGCATTAAGAACCCTCAATCGGCAGAAAAGATCCTCAAAAATAAGCATGCTGATTTTATTTCGATGAGCCGCCCCTTATTATATGAACCAGATTTACCTAAGAGGTGGCAGAGTGGGGATCTCACTCCAGCAAAATGTATAAGTTGCAATCAGTGCTATCTTTCTATGCTTACCGCCCCAACTCATTGTTTGGTGAGAAAAAAACTAGAACGGAAAAAGGAAAGAAAACTTAAAGAAAAATTCACTAGGAGATAATTTCTTTTTTATTCTGTGTTTAGTCTTCGTTATTAAATCTTTGAATTTGCTGGGCTAATGTGAAAAAATGCATGATAACTATGATAAAAATGAAATTGAGTGAATTTTAATATTATATTATTGAAAATTTTTTATTTTAATTAATATTTAGCTCTTTAGAAATGGAAGAGAAAAAAGATTTTAGTCAGATATCAAGTCAATTATTTGAATATCGGAGTATAGAAAAAAAAAGGCTAATCCTTTCATTATCCATCACACTCATTGTGATGATTGTTGAAATTATCGGGGGATTAATAGCCTCAAGTATTGCTTTAATCAGTGACGCGGGACATATGTTTACACATGCCTTTGCGATTGGGATCAGTTTATTGGCGATTTATATAGCAAAAAAGCCTCCTTGTCATCATAAAACTTTTGGTTTATATCGTTCAGAAATTTTAGCGGCATTCATAAATGGTATTTTTCTTTTAACGATTATTGGATTTATTATATATGAGGCAATTATGCGATTTTTAAATCCTATTGAAGTAGCAGGCTTTTATATGTTTTTTGTTGCTCTTGTGGGATTAGCAGTCAATTTATCAAGTATCCTCATTCTCAGTAAAGGAAAAACTAAAAATCTAAATGTAAGGAGTGTTTTTTTTCATATGATTGCCGATGCAGCCTCCTCAATTGGAATAGTAATCGTTGCAATAATTATCAATTATACTAATTGGTATCTTTTAGACCCACTTGTTAGTATTGGAATCTCAATAATCATTTTGTATTGGGCAATAGGAATATTAAAGGAATCTACAAGAATTTTACTGGAGGTTGCCCCTAAAGGATTAGATGTTAATCTGATTGCAAATTCTCTAAAAGAGAATTTTAGCGAAATAGATGAGCTTTTTAATATGCATTTATGGACAATTACTCCTGATATGCTAGTATTTTCTGCATATCTAGCATTAAAAGATGGGATAAATGAAAGTCAAAAGAATGATTTTATCATCGAAATTAATAATTTCCTCTACGAAAAATATAATATTATCGAATCGACAATTCAAGTTGTATCCCAGGAATATCTGAAATCTTGTAATATTACTTAAGAGGAAAATAGTATTAATACCCCAACAAAAATAAAGAGAACTACTGAAATCAGTTTTAAATAAAATTTTGGAACTTTTCGGGCGATAAAACCTCCTAATAAAATACCAATCCATGCAACCGTTATAAGAGCTAAAAAAGATCCAATCCATACTTCTATTGGGGCAGCATATAAAGAAGTAAGACTAATTGTTAAGAGTTGAGTTTTATCTCCTAACTCCATAATAAAAATTGCAAAAAATCCAGCTAAGTAAGGATTTTTTTTTAATTTCGCAAATTTCCCTTTTTCAGTAATTTCTATAGAGTTTCCTTGTATACTATCATTTTTTGGATTTTGAGAACTGTTTTTAGTTTGTTTATTCTCCCTATAAAGAGATTTCAAATTGCGACTCTCTAAAAGCCCAATTGTAATGAAAACGATCCCAGAGATTATTGTTATGATGAAAACGGGAACAAACGCGGTAATGAGTGATCCAAAGAATACTCCAAAAGTCACTATCGCAGCAAATCCTAAAGATGCACCAATACCGACTTTATAGAATTTCGGATATTCTAGCGCAAGATTAAAAACAATTAACTGTGTTTTATCCCCTAATTCTCCAGCAAATAATATCCCATAGGTTATGAGAATTGTAAGAATATCCATAAATTGAGATATTTTTACTCAATTTTAACTTTTTTTTATTTGGTTTATTTTACTTAATAGGTAAATTGTAACGAAAAATTATCGGCTATGAAGGATTAGACGCAATTATCACTCGGTAATTATTAAGAAATATTAATTCCTTTTTAGCATTCCAATTTTAGTGCCAATTTTTTGTCTTGAATTTCCCTCTATCGCCTCAAACGCATTTTCCTCAATTAAATCATAGATAACGTGTTTTAAGGTGATTAAAGGTATTTTTTGAAGTTGTTTTATTTCGATTAATTCATCAATCGTAATTGATTCACCAGGAGAAATAATAGATTTGATAAATCGTTTGATATCTCCTAAATCGCTTGAAATCGTAATAACATCGCGATTATCTTCCTCATATAACTCAATTTCACTGAAGGAAATCTTTGACATTAAAAATTTTACTTGGTCCTCTAATAGTTTAATTCGCCCCTTCAATTCGGAGAACTGATCGGAAGAAATTCTTTTCGATTTTTTCTTTTTAGCTGCATACTTATTTATAAGAGTCTTTAGCTGAGTGGGGTCGATATTGGCTTCTTTAATTTTTAGAATTTTATCTTTTTTTTTATCATTACTTTTGAATGTTATATGGTATTCTTTTGCGAGTTTATCTAAAAGCGGAACGGTAAGATCTTTTAAATCAGCCATAAATTTTCTCAACTTTTGCTAATAGAGAATAACAGATATATTTACATTTAAATTAGTTAAACCTATTAAAAAAGCTTCAGTAAGAAGATTTGCTATAAAAAGAAAAAGAAAGAATTTATTTTAAAAAATCTATAATTAATTCATTTACCTCTGGAGCTCTCTCTATAAATACATGATGCCCTGAATTTTCAAAGATCTTGATGGTGCTATTGGGAAGCTCTGCATGCATCTCATCCATGACAAGTTTTGGAGACATCTTGTCGTGAGATCCGCCGATTAGTATCGCGGGATGTTTTAGTGTGGATAATCGATTGAGGATATCGTGCATAGAGCCTGCTTTCTCGAATCGTTGATAATCTTCTGGAGCCATCTGATTGTCGGTAAATTCTTCAATTAGATCTTCAACCGACCATAATCCATAGAATTTTTTCTTTGGATCGGCTTTCATGTCTTTCAAAAAATTTCTATGATGCATTAATTTTGCGTATTTCCAAAATGCATCTTCCTTATTCGTTTTTGCAGCCTCATACAGATCAATCATGGTATCTCTGAGAATATGTAATCCTGCGCCTTTATGATTTGTTCCTACTAACACAAGTTTATTCACTCGTTCCGGATATTTTAGCGCGAAGTTCTGAGAAACCCAACCACCCATCGACTGTCCCATAAGGTGAGTTTTATCTACATTCAAATGATCCATCAACCCTTTTAAATCTTCTACTAAGGTATCTAACGTATAATCTTCTTTTGGATGATCTGACTTACCTGAACTCCGTTGATCATATACTACTACTTTAAAATGTTTTGCAAGTTCATCAACTTGACCAATCCAGACCTTGCTTGTCGCTCCATATCCATGTAATATAAATAAAGGATACCCGTCGCCATGGATTTCATAATATAATTTAATTCCATTTACTTCAGCAAATGACATAATATTATTTTTCATGACGTGAGTATTTATAATTTTCTTTCAGTAAGAAAAAAAGAGATGCTCTTTTGTGAGAAGGAGTATTGATATATCCATAAATTTTATTACAAACCAATAATTTATTTTTTCTTGAAGAGCGTATTAAATTACAACGCTCTAATTTACAAATAGATATAAGGATTTACATAAAGGTGTTATGATTTGCCCACTGGTAAAGTTAAGTGGTTCGATGCCCGCAAGGGCTACGGATTTATAACTCAGGATGACGGTTCTGGTGATATTTTCGCTCATTATTCTGCCATAGAGGGAGGAGAAGGCGAATTTAAAACCATCTACGAAGGCGATGTTGTAGAGTATAATGTTACTGATGGCGACAAAGGCCCTCAGGCTACAGATATTAAAGTCATCGAAGCAGGTCCACGTAAGAGTCATAGATCACGAAGACGCGATTATTAATTCGTCGTAATTAAAAACGTGTCTAGAAGTTAGTAAAATAAAAGGAATAAAGAGAAACAATAGAAAATTAGTAAAAATTCTTTATGAAAGATTTATAATTTTTATGAATTCTCGGTTTTCCGTATTTTTTTTTTATTTATTTACGTATCTGCATGAGTTTCAAGTAGCTTGAACTAACCACAAGCGAAAGTATTTGGGCGCTTCACATATTTTTAATGCAAAATTATATATGGGTAGAACTTTTCTATTGAACTTGAAATGGTAATCCTTTTTGAATGCTATGGTAACTTTGTCTCTGGGAACGCAAACTATTTAGCCCTTATTTCAAAAAAATCGCGGGGAACGATTATTTTAACGGAAAGATTATTTTCTTTTAAATCGTTAAAAGATCAGATTCTTTTCCAAATCAGTGTTTTGGATATAGAGAATTTTATTATTACGAAACGATTCAATCTGCATACCATTGAGTTAAGAACGGATAAAGTCAACGCATACTCATTTTATCCGCACAAGAGTGGAAAGAGTTCATTAGGAAGTTCACGAAGCCTTACAGAAGATTTATTTCGAGAGTTAACCCGCGCCATATTTAAAAAAGGTTATCCTGTACTTTATGAGACTAAAGCTGGTTTTTGGGAGGGTATACCTTCTGAGGAGAATTGGAAAGCAACACTAGAGGAAGGTTTCCTCATTTTAACCGAAAATGGGCTAAGTTTTAAACCCTTTGAGACGAACTTTGCTCACAATGAAAAAATTACGAGAATTTCAGAAGTTCATAGAGAATTAGTAAATTCTGTCCCTTATATCTTAATAAATAATACAGTAAATAAAACAACTTCATACCTCGCCTTGAAGAATAATTCACGGCATATAAAAGAAGATGAATTGAAAACAGACAAGCTCTTTGAGTTAATTATTCAAGCTAAAGACTATAAAGAGACGGAACAAATTCAAATCATAGAATCAAAAAAACAATTAATTCAAAAGATCAAATCGATATTGGAAGTGTCCAATAAACTTAAATTGGATATCATGCGAACAGCTTTGGATATGGATCAAAAGGAATTCTATGAAAAAGTGTTTATATGGGCTAAGAAATTTAACTTTCTTATTGAAGGGGATGAAATAGTTGTTGATCATGATTCAATTCCGCGATTCATGGATAGCTTAGATAAGGGATTTCGAGTTCCAAATATAGCACTAGTGAAAGTAAAATGTGTAAATTGTGGAAAAAATATTGAATATTTGGCAAAAATTTGCCCTTATTGTGGAAGAGAAAATTAAACCACAGATATTTTTATATTTTAAAAATTCTAAATCAATAAACATAGAATAAAAGCCTCCTATCCATACGTTTTTTCATTAATTTCCTCATCTATGTTTATATTTCATAATTACAAACCTTATAACTATGAATACCTATTCAGAATTTGTATTAGTTTTTCTATAAACTACACGGTGAAATAAAAATGAATAGTGAAGAACAACAAGTGGGAATCCCCTTAATTGGAGATAAATTTCCAACTATGCAAGTAACGACGACACATGGACCGATGACCTTACCTGATGATATGATGAAT
>SDNW01000038.1 GCA_004524725.1 Promethearchaeota archaeon | reverse complement strand
TGTTCTTCATATAAAGAATCAAGTATAATCAACGCTACGCTATTCGAGTCGTTTATCTGATGGACAATTTCAACAAAACGATGGAGGGGTATAATCGGGTTCGCGGTCGCTCCAAGTCTTTGTAAAGCATAAAACGCGATAACAAACTGCGGTGCGTTCGGACGATCTACTCCAACAATATCGCCCTTTTTTATTCCCAGTTTTGCAAGTCCTGTCGCAAATTGGTCAACTACCTCATTTAATTCTTTATAGGTCATTCGAAACCCTTCAAAAAACAGAGCTTGTGAATCTGGAAACTCTGTAGCACTATTCCGAAGTATATCCCCTAACGATATTTCCTTATATTCAATATGTTTGGGCACATCTTTCGGCCAGAATTTGTACCAGGGGGTTGGTATATCATCATTCATTTTTTTAACCTTCAATTTTTCAATGTAAATAATCTATAATGTTTTGAATTTCTATTTAAAATTTATTTATAATTATAGTTTACATTTATGAACTTTAAGTATGAGAGCGAAAATTAATGAATTAAGATAATTTATTGTTTAATTGAAATGACTGATTATGATTCTAGTTTCAAGGTTTTACTGATCGGTGATCATGCGGTAAAGAAAAAATTAATTAATATTATTTTTCCTGAAACAATCAATTCCGCTCCAACCATTACCCTGGGTATTGATTTTTATTCTAAAGTAATCAGTTATAATACTCAGAGAATCAGAATTATGATTTGGAATCCTATAACTGCAGATAGGTTTTATATTCGCTTAAGCCAATTTCTAAAAGATTCTCACGGTGCTATCATTACTTGCGATGATATTGATTCGAGATTTCTTCATAAATTACCTGAATGGAATCAAATTATCAAGCAATATGCTGGAGAAATCCCGATCATCTTAATTAGATTAGAAAAGGATCGAGAAAATTCCCAAAAAGAAAAAAAAGAAGATATCATCCCCTTAGTTACGAACTATATTACGGACTATATTGAAACTTTAGCGCGTGAAAGTGAAGAGGGAGAACACTTTTTCCGGGAGATAGCAAAAACTATTTTAAATTATCATATATAAGCATAAGAGGATTTCTTAAATTATAATTACTAAAGATAAATATTTCCTAATGTAAGGAGTAGTTACGAAATGGGAAGGAAACAAAAACGGGGATTCTTAGCGGCTTTATTGATTGGGTTTGATGAAAAGCAGCTACGTTCCTGGAAAGTCTATAGTCACTCGTTAAGATCATACAGGACTATAAAGTTCTCAAGGAAGTGGAAATACTTGGACGAGAAGCAGAAGTACAAGCTATTCGAGGATCTAGTGGATCTTCTTCGACCTGTAATTAAAGAGGGACTCAAAAGTATCTTGATCGCAAGTGAAGAAAAACTTAATATATCTGATGCCTTTTTAGAGCATGTGAATAAGCACCATCGTTGGTTAATGAAAGGGTACAATCGTATAAGTTTTGGAAAGATTATAGGGCTTGCAGACTCATTAGAAAATGCAAAGAGAATAATTTCTCGTGAAGATACCTTAAATATCGTCGAGGAGACTATATCCGATGAATTAAACCAATGGTCTAAAAAACTGGAGATGCTTATCAATACTGGAGATCCAAACGAATTGTTACTGTACAATTTAGAGGGAATTGAAAGCATTATCTTTGAAGGAGGAAAAAAAGACCTGACTGTGGCTGCCAAATTGGAGCTTCTTATCGTCACCGAAAATTTTATTGAAAGGCAGAAACATAAGAGTCGCGTCCACCGTCTTCTTCAAATAGCGCAAAATAAAGGAATAAAAACAAAAATTGTACCAAAAGACAGCACTGAAGCGATTGGTTTTACTCAACTGGGAGGAATTGTTGCGTTTAAGAAGGACTTAAACTGACATTTTTTAATCTATTTTTTGGATAAATAACGAAATTATTATTAGTAATTTATGCATCAATAATACTTAAGTGGGCAGTTTATAATTCAATAGCGTCATAGATACTATTTGAGTAATAATATTGAGCTTAATTTCGAATTAGAGCGTTGAGGTTTTTTGGTTTGGACGATATGCATGAAATAAAACATTTAGTCTGTTTAAAATGCGGATGGGGGCTTCCAATAGTACCTCGAAAAAAATTTGTACAGCTTGAAAGAGATTTTAGGAAAGAACATGAGGGCCATACGCTCTGTGTGCTAACAACTGCTGAATTGCATGAAGTAGGAGAAAAACGCGCGTTTTTACGAAAGTATGAAAGCGCAGTAAAAGGATGGGCTGAAGTAAATAGAAGATTAAAAAAGTAATCTAAAAGTAACACTTATTTTAGCATATAATAAGACTTAAACTGTTTTCCATTTTTGTTTTATGAAAGACCATCTCTTTGGTCTGGATCTATAAGCGTATTCTTTGTTTTATATTCGCCATATTCTTTTGCAAGGTCAATCATCATGTCAAGACGTTCGAAAGGCGTTCCACGATTTATACCACCCCCAGTAGAGAGAATATAGCCGCTTCCTGGACCGTAGATTTTAATATTCTCGATGATTTTTTCACGGAGGATCTCATCACTTGGTTCTCGGAGCATTACATCACGCCCTGGAATCTGTCCTACCAAGGTGAATCTATTTTCTAAACCCATAACCGTATCTTTTGCTTCTTGATGAGGACCCCATTCTTGCCCATGAAACATTACGTATCCCCAATTTCCAATTTCGTGCAGAAAGTGATCGCTTTTATTTTCTGAATGATAAAACATTGCTCCAGTGAGCGGTGTGAGTTCTTTACATAAGTCTGTATGATAGGGAGCAAAAAATTCATCAACATATTGTTTTCTCATGAATCCACTTACATGATCCGCGATTAAAATGATCGTGGAATAACCACCTATTAGCTTAATCCATTCTTTTTGAAACTGAATTACAAACTCATTGCATTTTTCTATTAGAGTATGAATTATCTCCGGTTTTTTTACCATATGAAAGAGAAATTTATTATAGCCATACAATAGCGCAGCAATTTCAATTGGTCCAAATTCACCCGTTCCCGCAGGTTTTATACCGGATTCCAAGGAATATTCAATTTTTTGAAGCCAATCTCCTGTACCGGGAACATCCCATGGAGAGTCTGGTATTGTGAGCTTTTTTATATCGCTAGGAGAATTGACAGCTCGTTCGAGAACGGAGGGGATGAGATCTTCCGGTTCCATTAATCGGCATCCGAGAGCTTGAGCTACAGCATAAGGTTGATATATAGATACCGCGCAATAAGCATCGGAAAAGCGTTCTTTAAATCGCTCACCCGTCTCAATTTGGAGATCCACATCGTTTAAATATTCTTTTACTGATTTTCCCGCGTAATCTGCCATAAGATCAAATTCGGGGAAAAAAAGAACCGGTACTCGGTCCGGTTTTAAGTATGCCAAAGCTTTCAGCATTCTTGTAGCTGGAGTTAGTTCTTTTTTAGGTGACATTTTTCATTATTATAATAATTAATATTAAGATAATATTATAATATAATAATAACAATGTAAATGAACCTTTAGATAGTGATTAGAATGGCATTCTTAATTGAGGTAATTTTTGCCTATATGATTTTAATACCATTTATCATGTTCAATCTGTTTTTTTTGATTGGTTCATTCTTTCAAAGTCGAGTTTCCAAACTTCTTCTCAGAATCTTAAAAAAAAAAGAGGAACCAAAAGAGTCTCATTACCTGAAGTTTAAAATTTTATATAGCGCTACTTGGATCATTGTGGGAGTGTTATTTGTATTATCCTTGGATAATCCTTTCTCTATAGGAGGGATTATGGTGCTCTTAGCATTTCGCAGTGGAGCGAGTCTTATTAAGCGTTTCATTTTTGGAATTCATGATCTAAGAATATTGAAAAAAAATTTACCAGAGAATAAAGTAGTAGATATGATCTCGATTATTATAAAATTCGGTGTGTTTATTGAATTATTATTTGTGTTAACGTGGGGAATATTATATCAATATCTTAACGTAAGTATTAACTCAGTATTTGGAATTGGAGTGAATATTATAACATTATTTCTTTGGATCGCGGGATTTTGTTATGGGGTTATTTTATCTGTGGTGCAAAGCATAACCGCTAAGCAATTCCTCCTTAAAAACGAAATTGGTATCGCACTTATGTTTTCGGGACAAATCATTGCAAATAAAGTAGAAAAGAAGAAAAATTTAGTTAAAAAACTCTTTAAAAATAAGATATAAGCCAGTTTCTTTTAGTTTTAATACTTCAAGATCGTTAAGCAAAGAATAAAAAGGGGGTGAAATGGATTATTTTTTTAAGAAATCTAAGATTATTTCATTCACTTCCGGAGTTCTTGTCATAGGAGCAAAATGTCCCGCCTTTTCAATAACAACCAAGGTACTATTTGGTAATTTTTTATGCATTTCTTCCATATTAACTCGAGCAGTTATTCTATCGTGAGAAGCAGCGATAAGGAGCGTTGGGTTTTTGAATTGGGGCAAGCGATCCATAGTGTTATGCGTTTTTAGTGCGTCTCCTTGATTTATAATGTCTTGGGGGGTAGCAGGATCTTTGGAAAGCAATTGAATATAATCTTCTGCGGACCAAATTCCAAAGTATTTCTTTTTGGGATCTTTTTGCATTTCTTTCCGATATGTGGCATAAAAATTGACTCGGGCAGTTTCCCAGAAAGCTTTTTCCGCTCCAAGTTCCAGTTCATGCAATCGCATTTTTTTGTAAATCTCAGGTCCTTCTTCAGTGGGAAAACCCGCGGTAGTACAGATTAGGATTAGTTTGTTTACTCTTTCAGGATATTTCAAAGCAAAGTTTTGAGCGATCATTCCTCCTAAACTCCATCCCATTACATGCGCTTTTTCAATGTTAAGGAAATCCATTATGTTATTAGTATCATCTGCAAAGATTTCAATGTGGTTTGCAGATGGACGAGTACTTTTTCCGGCACCTCTGTTATCAAACCGGATAACTTTATAATGCTTAGTTAAATCTCCGACTTGTGCCATCCATACTTCTTTATTTACACCAAACCCATGGATTAAAAGAACAGGATACCCATCCTCTTTTCCAAGGATTTCATAACAAAATTTTGCATCCCCAATCTGTGCGAATTGTTCAGTCATAAAAGATATTTAGTTATCATATTTTATATAAATATCTTAATTTGTGTCTGGTAAGATATCTAAGTTAAAATAAAGGTTCAAAGATTATGAATAAGGAAAGAGAAGAATTTTTAAAAAGAGATTATTCACAGGGATTTCCCGCATATTGTGGCTGTGAAGCGATAGATCTTGATAGGGGGATTTTTGAAGCAAGAATTATAATTCGTCCCGAATTAAAACAACAAGATGGATTCATTCATGCTGGTGTTCTTGCAACTCTAGCAGATCACACAGCAGGCTATTCCGCATACACAGTGGTTCCAAAAGAAATAGTAATTCTCACAATTGAATTTAAAATCAATTATTTCAAGCCTGCCATCGGAGCTGAAATTGTGTGTAGATCTAAAGTAATTAATGAAGGAAAAAATATTATCGTTGCGGAGTCAGAATTATTTGATATAGTTGAAGACAAAGAACGATTAGTTTCTAAAGCAATAGTCACATTAGCAGCTATTCCTTCAAAAACGTGAAATATTATTATTTGATGGAATCTATTTTCTATTTTATATTAGCAGATCTTTTAGAACTAAACCATAACGAACATTCTAAAAAACATGAAGAGGATAGTAATATTTGTTGATAACAGCAATATTTTCAAAGGATTTCAAAAGTATAACATCCAAGCTGATTATGAGAAATTAAAGAACGTAATCACTAAAAATAGGAAATTAGAAGCGATTTACTTATATGAAGGAGTAGTTTATCCCATTAGTTCGGCAAAAGCAAACTGGTATAAAGAATTAGGTAATCGGAGTGGATATATTATCAAAGCAACGTTTGATAAAATCGTGTCCAAGGGAGCTATAGAAAAAAAAGTGGATATTAATATGGCAATTGATATCGTTTCGTTAGGGTATGAAAATGTCTATGATACGGCTGTTTTAGTTTCAGGAGACGGGGATTTCGTGCCCGTTGTTAAAAAAGTAATGGAAATGGATAAAAAAGTCGAGATCTGGGCATTTAAATATTCTCTGGCCAATGCACTAGTAGAAGAGGCAGGCTTAGAAAAAGTTAATTATATCGATGATATTTTGGACGAGATTAAGCTTTAAAAAAGTGTTTTTAAATGAATGATATAAGCACAATTCTTGGAATAATTAATTTTAGCGTCCTATTACTTTCTTACCTATTATTTGGTTATTTTTATGTACTAAGTATCCAACCAGTAAAAAGACAGGAAAAATATGGGGAAAAAGCATGGGATAATTGTAAGAGACTTCGATTGATCGCAAGCTTTTTTGAAGGTATTGTCATATTAAACCTAATACTTTGGATCTGGTTTCCACTTCCGATTGTAGATACTTGGATAATAAGTCCAAATTTCTGGCTAGGAATTATTATTGCGCTTATTATTGGTATTCCTTGCTGCATTGTGATGTTTTTAGGATTAAAAGCCGCAGGATCTGAAAGTCTAACTCCATCGAAAGATACTAAGATGTATGAAGGAATTTATCGATATATTCGGCATCCTCAAACACTTGGGGAGTTCCCTCTTTTTGTTGTTATCTGTTTTGGGGTGAATTCATGGTTCTTGGTAATGATATCAACTTTATTTATCGTTATTTACGTACCTATCATGATCTACTATGAAGAGAGAGATCTCATTAGAAGATTTGGTGAAAAGTACCGTAATTATCAAAAAACTACAGGAGCATTATTCCCTAGGCTTAGAAAAACGAGCTAGTAAATAATGTCATTTAATTCTAAGGTTGCCCTTTTAAGAGTAGAAAAATTCTCAATTCCATATACTTTTAAGATCCTTACATCCATAAACACATAAAAAGTGCTTACAATGATAATAGCGGTGATGGAAATCTGGTGAGATGTAACTAAATCGTAGGAAATGTGAAGAAATATTACCATCAGAACACTTCCTTTCGATTGGTTGAAAAGAAATGTAATAACAATTGATCCGGATAACAATAAGGGAAACATTAGCACAAATCCAAAAAAGAAATCAGATCGATAGAAAAAGGTTGGGAAGTGCCAGAACCACCAAATAACGGTTAATATCAGTGTGGAACTTAGGGCATTAAATTTTTCTTGGAGTGCAGGTAGAAGATAACCGCGCCATCCAATCTCTTCAAAAAGCCCGTAACATATACTTGGTAAAATGAAAACAATAAATAAGCCGAAGTTCAATATGTTATTTTCTTGGAAGAATGAGATGATTTTAAAGAAGCCTAAGAGCGATTCTATAATAAGTGTAATAATTAAGATTATCAACGGGGAGAAGGCAAAAATAAGTAATTTTTTTCCCGAATATTTAAGGATGCGTACTTTCAATAATTTGAGTCCTTTTTTGCGTTTTAATAAGTAAAGAGCAAAAATTCCACCTACAGCGGGTCCGATTGATCCTAAGGAATGCCATAACTCCCTTTGAATTAGGTTTAGTTCATTATACACTGTGCTTAAAGGAAATAAAATCATCCATGTAACTGAATAGGTTATAATTACATAGATGATCGCTACAATTTGGGAAGAATGTCTCATACTCTTTCATCTCAGAAAGCTATTGCGAATTTATCACTTAATTAACTAATTAATTGAAATACGACATTCAATCAAAAATCTTGGGATTTATTATTCAGATTTATTTTGTAGGTTTTCAACGACGGTTTTATATTTCTCATGGATCAGCATTTTATCAAACTCCCAGAATTCCTCAAGCATCGCATCTTGTTCTTCTTGAGTGAAATATTTCATGACGGGAATAAAAAAATGCTTATCCTCTTTTTCGATGTGTTTTGGATAAAATTCAGTTAATTTTACCATTATCTCAATTATTTCATCTAATACTCTTACATTGCCTTTTTCATATTGATTTTTGGCATCAACCAATTTTCTAACCATATTTCGTGCCATCACATGCTCTTCTACCAATTCTTCCATAATCTTGGAGTGATTCGGAGATAGATCCTTTTTTTCAAGGTCCCGAAAGAGAATATCCTCTTCTTTTCCATGATGAGTTCTATCCGCATACATTCGAATAAAATCAACGGCAATATCGATGAATAATGGATTAGCTTTGGCATATTTTTTCATCTTAGTAATTTCTTTATCCATGAGTGCTATCATTTTTTCTATTAGACGATGTTCAATCATTAAAGGGCCAATAGGCATCATATATTCATTTCACTTCCTATTTTTATTATTTAAGTAAAGGAGTTTTATGAAGTTAATAAAGCTATTCTCGAACATGTTTCAATGAAATTACACAAGAATATTTTGGCCAAGCAGTAATATTTGTTTCAAATTTGAAGTGCCAAAGCCTTGTGTATTTAATAGTTATTAAAAAAAAAGAAAAAAATTAGGTTTTTTTTTGATTATGTTGCTTTTTAAATTTGCTTTCCTTAAAAATACGTCCGTAGTCCCATCCTTTCCGAATTATTAAAGGAATGGAACCAACAATCATATAAATAGCAATTCCAACCATAAGCGGATGCCAAATTATAAAGAAGATGATCCATGGAGCTGCAAGCGTGCAGAATGGTCCCGAGATATGAACTACTTGCCTTTCATTAAAGGATGCTTTGAGATATGATTTATAGTCAATTATAAGAGCCCACTGTCCAAAGAAGTTGAATGTGACCCATCCTTTATAGCCAATACCAACAATTTTTCCCGCTAGATAATGCCCAAAGTTATGAACACCGGTATTAATTAAAAACCATCCAAGAAATATTAAAAACCAGCTTAGGATTACTGACCAAATTGAACTTGAAGGAAGAAAAGGAAAATTACGTAAATAAATAAAAAAACCTCCTAAACTGATCGCAGAAACCCATAAAATAACACCAGAAAGGATAGAATGTTGTTTTGGTCTCCAATCGTCAACTAAGATAGTCCTAATATCATTAATGAGATCTAATATTTCTTCGGACTTTATGGCATGTATTTTGATATCTCGAACGATTTTGTAAAACTTTTTCTTCTCCTCTTGAACGATACCACCATTTTTTAGATTATCTTTAATTTCTTTGGCAGATTCTAATATTTTTAATTCATATTCTAACATTGTAGTGGTCACCTTTTTAAATCTTTATTTATGAATAATTAAAACCCTACTCAAAATAATCAAATTTTTGATATTCGAGTATTGCTCGATAGTCACAAACCAACTATGCTATTTAAATCTATCGAGTATTGCTCGATAAGTATAAATATTACATTAACCATTATATGTGTAATAATCAGCATATTTTGAGGATCTTCTAGTTATGGATGATAGAAATGCTAAAGATAAGATAATAGAAACCAGTATTCGAATGATAGAACAGCAAGACTATAACAAAATCACTACCAATCATATTGCAAAAAAAGCAGGAGTAAGTATTGGTACACTGTATTATCATTTTGAAAAGGGGAAACCAGATATCATTAAGGAAATTGTCAGAAGGGGATATGCAGAATTCTTAGACGAGACAAATCTTAAAAATTTAACCTTGAAACAGTTACCTGAATTTTTAACTTCATTTCTGGCCAGATATTTAGAACAGCATCGTCAAAATGAATCTTTTTTAATTGCTGCAGAAGCCGCATTTCTTTCAAACCGAAAATTATTCAATGATTTTGAATATATACAAAATGAATTGAAGTTAGTTCCTCTTATATCTGGCGTACTTAAGCAGTTAGGATATCCTGAAAAAGAAAATTTAAATGAAGTTAGTAAATTTCTCCTATTTTTCATTGATAGTATTATTCATCGTCATATCATCTATGAAGGAATCTTTTTTAATGATGAGGATTTAATTCATTTTTTAGCAGAGTTCATCTTAGTTTTCATTAAAGATGCACTGTAAGTTAACTAGAAGAGTAATCTACAATCTCTAAAGCCTTTTATCTAATCTTGCTGGTATGTTTGTGAAGAAAAAGCAATTATATTCTCTTGGCCTCAAGGTGGAACGGGATTTCGGAGCGAATGGGGATAGGGTAAGATCTCATTGGGTATTTTTTGCTATAAAAATATAAACTTAAAATTCCTATAATTTGTTATGAATACCAAAAAACGTATCTTAGATAAGCTAAAATCGTATATTGTAGGGTTTATAACATTGAATTTGTTGCTGATAAATTTCACGTTACTTATTAACCAGCAAAATGATCCAAATTGTATTGCGTCTAATTCTTATCTTAATTCTTCCGTTTATCCAAAAACAGCATCCCAGCAAGCGGAAATAAATATAATCTGGAATAAGACTTATGGTGGGGATTTTATCGACACTGCTCAATCCATAACTCCAAGTAGTCTTGGAGGATATGCGATATCTGGATGGACAAATAGTTCGGGAGCTGGCGATTTAGATATTTGGCTTCTAAGAATAGATGATGATGGAAATCATATATGGAATAAAACGCTTGGTACTGTTGAAGAGGATAAGGGATTTGAAATTATAAATTGTAGCTCGGGAGGTTTCGCCGTAGTGGCTAAAGTGAGAAATATGACCCATATTCACCCCAATAATGAGGTTTCAGTAATTAGAATAGCTGATAATGGTAACATTATATTCCATAGTAATTATAGTGGTCCAGATCAGAACAGCACTTCAGCTATAGATGACAGGGGATATTCGATAGTTGAATGCCCGAATGGAGATTTTGTGATCGCAGGGGTGACCGGGACATATGTGGGTGCTTCTGATGTGTATTTGTTGCGTATTGGACCAAACGGTTTGGTTAAATGGGAAAGAACATTTCATCATTGGGATAATGAACGATGTTTTAGTCCTCACTCTTTAGTGCTTTGTAGTGATAATGGTTTTGCAATCGCCGGATATTCATACAGTGCAGCACTATCTAACGATGTGTGGTTGATTCGCACTGATCCCGCCGGTATAGCTTTATGGAATAAGACTTATGGTGTTACTTCTGGTTATGAGCGACCTGAATCGCTTGTCCAAAGTGACGATGGGGGATTTGGAATCATGGCAAATACGCAGAGTTTTGGAGCCGGAGGCACAGACGGCTGGTTCATACGAACTGATGCGATGGGAAATCAAATTTGGAATCAAACATACGGGGGCACCGAAGAAGATGGTTTTACTAAAGCAATATTGATGTCAGATGGGGGATTTACCTTAATGGGTTCTACCCACAGCTTTGATGTTGGAAATGGAGACGCATGGATTATTCGAATTGACTCTAATGGAGACGTGCTCTGGGAAGAGACAATTGGAGATCCCTATGGTAATGGCATTGCATCTTTCTTATATTTAGGCAATAATACATATATTGCAACAGGATCCACTTATTCTCTTGGCTCAATGTATCAAGACCTCTGGGTACTTAAGTTCTATGTATCTATTGAAGAAACCATAATTCCATCCAATGGGATTCCAGGATATAATCTATGGCTATATTTCGCATCGATACTATTCAGTATACTCTTCTTAGGTGTTATTAAAAAGAAAATTTATAAAAAAAATCCAAATTAATAAATGTAAATAAATTAGTATTTGAAGGACTTTAAATCACTCAATTTTACTAAAGATTTAATAGCGAAAAGTTAATTTTTAGGAAATCGCAAAAACCTAATTATACACCAACATTTTAACGCCAAAAACAAAATTGCAGATAATTTAATAAGGTGCTTGAATACCTTATTCTTATACCAGATTCCTTGGAGAAAGAGAATTAATGAGGCGAGGTGTAATCTCAAGTAAGGATCAATACAAAGCTTATGATTTATATCTAATTGCAAAAGAATTCTCCACAGAAATTCTCCTGGAGGAGTTTATTCAGTCAAGAGGAGCATATTATTCAGCTATTTCTGAGAATTTTGTAAAATCCAAAAAGCAAATGAAAAAGAAAGTAATTCTTACCAAACTCTTCTATGCTGTTATGTTTGGTATTTTACCGATCATTCCTGTTTTTGGATATTTTGAGTATATCCGTCTTCTTACTAGTGGTGGTTTAAATTTTGAGGTGATTATATTTTCGATAAGTCTCTTATACGCCATGTTCTTTTCGCTCCAATTTTTCAACTTTTTATTAATGGCAATTTTGGAGACTACCGTTATCCTATCGGGAAAAGCTACAGAATGGCTTAAAACTCTGCCAATTTCAGAGAAAAATTTGAAGCAGATCATATATTATACTATATTTCGAAATTTTGATATCCCAATCATCGTTATTGTATTATCTTTTCCTATTGCGATGCTAATTGGGACAGGTAATTTAATAATATTTCTTGTTAGTTTTGGAATTTCGTTGTTGAACACGCTTTTAGCACTGGATCTGATCATCCTTATTAGTGGGAGGTTGAATCGGGTCCTAAATATCAATGATGCCAGCTCTAAAAAGACGTTTTTTATCCGGATATTCAATACTTTTACCTACGTATTTCTCATTATTGGGAGTATTTATTTTGTTCAATGGGCTTCAACATCGATTGAAGGATTTTTTGAGCTATTTTCAAGCTCTGAATCTCCTGGAGTAATCAATGTGTTATTAAGTACGATTCCTTATCCTCTTTCTCAGTGTTATCTGTTAGGACTCCTTTTTTCTCCTATCTCTAGTAATTATCCTATCTGGATTGGTACTCTCGCTGGAACTAGCTTATTAATCTTAATCTCCTATGTGACTTACAAAGGTGCGATGAAAGCGATTCAAAAAAGTTTTACTTCTGAGCCTTTTTTCAAGCATAAAGAGGCGTATATTGAAGATATTAAAACTAAGGTTGAAATTAAAACCAATTCCTCATTTATCGCATTTTTTAAGAAAGATCTAATCTCTGCAACTCGAGATATCAAGGTATTTTTATCATTTATCATGCCTATCATAGTCTCATTTATTTTTGTGATATACTTAAATTTACAAAATATTGATCCAACAGAACCCGCGGTATTTCAAATCTTTCGGATATGGCTTGGATGTTTGTTGATATCTCCGATAATTAGCAGTATTTTGGTATATAGCTTATTGAATCTAGAATCCACAGGCCAAACAATATTGGAATCACTTCCTATCGTCCCTCGAGAGCAAGCAAAAGCAAAGATTCTTCTCATGTTTCTCATTCTCAATCTATCAATTTTATCACCGAGTTTATTGTTTGTAACTTCCTCGCGTTTTATTGTATATTTACTAGGGATCGTTCTTTGTCTACCTTTTGCTTGGATTTTTTTATTCCTTTCATTCGAATTGCGTATATATTTCTTTGCTAAGCGATTTAATTCTTATGTAGTGGGTGATTTAGTGTTAGGAAGTAGCTTTTTTAAAATGATCATCATCTTTTTAGTCCCTTTAGGAATTTGCGTATGGATTATCTCAATTTCCACAGTATTAACCGTGTTTCCCGAATCATTTATAGTTAATTTCACGTGGTTTATCACAATTGTTTTAGTGAGTGGCTTTATATTCATCATTTTATTTTTTGATAAGTTGTTTCCGCTGCCAAAATTAAAGGAGGATACGACTACGAGTAAGATTTCAGTTAGAAAGGTAAAAAATCCAACTTACTTTACGGAACATTTATGGATCTCAATTATTGTTATACTCGTCCTCCAGATTGTGTTCTATATGCTTTTCTATATAGGTGGTCAATATATCCTCCAATTATTTGATATTCTTTATAATCTCTCTAGTTCTTTAATCATTATCCAAAACATTCTTCTTTTTATTTACTACGTTCTACCCCCATTGATTACGAGTATCTTTTATGCGGTGCTTTACTTCATTATACTCCCTAAAGTACTTGGAATTCCGTATGGACGAAAGAGAGTTCATGAATTTCTTGATGATATAGGGTGTTCATGGCTTAGATATATCCTTAAATATAGCCGATACATTATTATTGGAGTCTTTTTTTCAATTATTCTTACCTCAATTGCTAATTGGTTTATCAACCCAAATCAAACTTATTATTTGTATGATGGTTTTATGTTTGTCAATAATATTGTCAATGGAATATGGTTTGAAATAATTTTTCGAGGGATATTTTTAAGTTTACTATCAAAACGATATAAAAATCTCCTCGCAATAGTGCTTCATGTGGTTCTTATAATTATGGTAAGCATTATATTACCTATATATGGTAATATTCTCTCTACCTCCCCTTTCTTTTTATGGAACTTCAATTTTGAATTTTTTGCTATGATATCTATAGATATAATATATAATCTTGTTTTGGGGTATATCGTTATTAAAACTAAGAGCTTAACACCGGCTATAGTGATAAATCTTATAATAACAATTTATTATTTGCCTTTATTTCCGCCACATTTATAGCCCTCTAATTCAGTAAGACCTTATCAGATTTATAGAAAAAAATAGGAAAAAGGTTTTATTTTTCTAATTTTTTGATAAAGAGAATTATTAATAAGATGATTCCTATTGAGAGAATCATCAATGAGTAAGGAATGGTTTCCATTACACCTTCTAATAATCCAATTTGAACGATTCCGAGTAATCCAAGAGAGAAAAATAAAAATCCAAATAAAAGAACTATTTGCTTATGGGAGATTTTCCATTTATTTTCCATTTTTATACCCTCATAAATTTAATTTCTTGAATATAATTGGCCATACAACGATACCAAAGAGTAGAGTTATGATATTATGAATAGCACTCATCCAAAATATATCCGCATCGATTATTAAATATAGCACAAGATAGACGATCGCAATGAGTAAAATTCCCAGTAAAATCCTAACAATTACTTTCCACGTAGTATCATAATTTTTAGTTGATTCAAATTTAATATATTTCTCTTCAATCGCAAATCCAAGCCCTAAACCGATTAATTGTCCCCCTGGTCCTCCAATATTATAGTCAATAGATAAAAGTAACTCACTTAAGACCATTATGATAAACCCAAGAAGAGCTAAACCTAAATAGATTAAGGTAGTATTATGAGAACCCACAAAATTCTTAATTGATTCTTCAAAAATTAAAACTAGGGACAAAATAATTATACTAAAAAGCCATCCGATAAGAATATCACCAAACCAATGCACTCCAAGATACATCCGGGAGAGCCCTACAAGCACAATAATCACGAGAGAGACAATCCAGATTAAGATCGTTCTACTTTTTATTGCCACGTAGCCCCATACTACGGATGAACTTTGTGCATGGCCACTAGGCGTACTTAGATGAGATGCACTAATCAAAATCCAGTTTGATTCTGGTGGTCGACTTCTACCTATTATGCTCTTACTATAGTAATTTACGAAATTTGACGCAACATATACAAGTAATAAATTTTTAGCTAAACTCTTGTTAATTCCCCAATAGATAGTAAAAAATAGACTTAAATAAATCAAAGTTCCACCAAACTCTGTTATAAAGCGGAAAAAATATTCGGCATTTGGTAACAAAGTGCGCAATGTGTCATTCCAGGCAAACTCGAAAAAGTTTGGTAAAATCAGCACTATAGCAATACAAATTACACAGACCAATATCAAGAATAATAAAACTAAATTTGCAGTTATCTTCTTATTCATCAAAATCACTAGTTAATTTTGATTTTCTATATGTAATAAAATGATTTTTATTTATCTCTAAGAGTGATTGACATTTAAATCTATAAGAATTCGAATCAAAAATGATATCTGCTTATTTTTCCGGTAAAGCTTCAACAAAGGCTTTCGCCTTTTTTAACCATGAAATTAAATCATCATCATTCTCAAATGCATCTTGTCCTGCCAGAATCCAACCTTTCATGGGTCTTCCTGTGATATCCAGAAGCCGAAATTTAGATCATAGACACCTTAATTTTTAAATATTCACTATAATATCTCCAGTGCATTTTTCTTGAGAATTCAATAGGCAGACATCAATTTCAGGCAGTATAGTATACTCAATTCCTAACGCATCTAACCAGCAACCAATACGATAGATCACCCCACACTCGTATTGTTTATGAAATCCAATCATTTTCATGCCATTGTAGGCAAAACAACTATTCATCTCCCAATGGATCCGATTATCGTCAAGAAAGGTATATTCAAAATCCATGAAGTCTCCTTTTATCACACTAAAAGCGCTGTTAACAAAATCTTTTAATTGATCAAATGTTTTTATTTTAAGTTTTTCTTGTCCTAGTGCTTTTTTCACTCTTTGCATCTCAATTACCGAGAGATTTTTAATAGCTGCTTTATTTAGTTTGTTAGCAGTATCAATCCCCAGTTCACGGGCACAGTTATAAAACCAAGAACCATCATGAGTCATCCAACATTTCACAAGAAGTTCCTTCAAATCCTTCTTTTCAAGCAGATCAAATAAAGTCATAATTTCAATTCACATAAAGATAATTATTCTAAATATAGGGTCTGAATAAGTGATTTAAGTTCCTCCCGATTATTATAATAATATAAATCTTCACCGAGAGTAAAAAATGGTTTTAATAAACCCCCCTTTTTAAGCATATGGGTCATATCCATATCTTTTAATACGAAAACTTTAGTTTTATTATAAAATTTAGGAAATGAAACAATAATTCCCATCTCTATCATCTGTCCTCCCTTATCGTGTTCCAATACCATGAGAATTTCGTTTGAAAATTTAGCGATGAGATCAAATTTCAATACTAAATTTTCGCTATGCGTCCGGCGAAATTCTTTTTCAAAGAAGCCAAGAGTGTTTTTTCGATTATTTAAGACTTCTTTTACTTCAACTAAGACAGGAAAATTTCGTTCGTTATACGATCCACAGATAAAGACCTTATATTTTAAAAGATCATAGACCGAAAAGACGTCAATAAATTCCTCTAAAAACTCTTCCCATGTTTCGCTATGCGAATGCTCCATTTTTAGCCCTCAAGAGGGTGATTAGATTAGAAATTCATTCCTCTAATAAATTATTATAGATCAAATTAAATTGACTCAATACAATTTGAGTTAAATATAAATAGATATCTTTATAGTTACTTCATAGAACCTAATGAAAATGGAATTATAAATTGGAAGGGTGAGATAATTTGGAACCAACTGGAAAATTTGAACGATTGAGAAAAGATTTGGAAATCGTCTCAGAGAAAACGCGCTACAAAATTCTACTTACACTATTAGCAAGTGGCAATAAATTATCCTTTAACCAACTAAGAGAGCTGCTTCCCTCCGTACCAGATAATAACTTGAATTATCATCTTTCGGTATTAAAGGAAAAAAATCTCATTAAAAATGAGAAGCGGTCAGAGTATAAACGCTCAGAATCTCGCTCATTCTATTCATTAAGCAAGCGAGCTATTGATTTACTGGATAATTTGGGGCTTAAAGCAGTGAAAAAGGAGTTTCAAGCGTTATTTGAACAGATGACTTAAAGAATTGTTGACATTCCACGAGATTATAGAAGGGTAAAGAAAAAAATCGGTTAATTTATTCTAAAAGGGTTTTTAGAAAGTTAGTTTTAATGCTATTTTTTTTTAGCGGGAGCCTTTTTCTTCGCTGGA
>SDNW01000151.1 GCA_004524725.1 Promethearchaeota archaeon | reverse complement strand
CATATCTATAAAAATGCAGAACTGAATTAAATTTTTTATCTAATATCTTGTTAGAGAAAGAGTATATTTATATTGAAAAATTCAAAAAGACAGTTTTAAATTCTTTTTCACTTTTTCTTCAAGCATGAATAAATGGATTTTTCTGTTAGCTATTTTAACGGGAATAATTCTTTTTATTCTAATTATTAGTCTACCTCGGAAAAAAAACGAAAGAGTTGCCAGTATAGAAGGAATTGATGATCTTGAGGTAGCAAAAGCATTTGAAAAGATGACTAACTTTTTTCCATTTAAGATATTGCGGAGAAGAATCTTATCTGAATTGAAGTATTATGAATTAAATGGATCATTGGTAGACGTTGGTTGTGGATCTGGAAATCTTGTTGTACAAATAGCCCATAAGTTTAAAGATCTAGACATTATAGCTATTGATATATCAAAAGAGATTCTTAATTTAGCTATACAGAGAGCAGCAAAAAATCATCTTAGTGAAAAAATTAAATTTAAAATTGGGGATGTTGATAATGTTCCTCTAAACGATAAATCAGTTGATTTTATTATTAGCTCACTTTCTTTACATCATTGGAATAATCCTAAATTGGCATTTAATGAATTTTTTCGTGTTTTAAAAGATGATGGGATCATACTTATTTTTGATTTTCGTAGAAATTCACGTAAATTTTTTTATGGCTTATTAACGTTCGCCACTAAAATTGTTGTGCCAGACGCGTTAAAAAAGATTAATGAACCATTAGGATCTTTAAAAGCAGGGTATACAGCTGAAGAGGTAAAAGCCATGTTCACCGATTTAAACGTAAATGACTATGAATTTAAATCATACTTGGCTTGGATGTTTATCGCTATTAAAAAACCATAAAATTATTAGAGATAACTAAGACTTTTTAAAGATTATGAATTCTTTTTTCTAAAAATAAGTGTAACGTAAATAAACTATATAAGGTAATTATTATGGCGAGTAAACCAAAAGCTATTACATCGGCACCAACTAAGGAGGAATTGAATGCAAGGTTAGATACTATTAGAAAAGAGATGCGAAAGAATGAATTGGATTATTACATATCCTTTGATCCTGTAAATATTTACTATTTAACCAATTTTGCTAATAATGTGCATGAACGGCCATTTATTTTAATAATTAAGAATAAGGGTAGCCCCACAATGCTTGTTCCATTATTAGAGAAAAGTCATGTTGAGTCAAGAGCATTATGCGACCTTCAGTATGAACCTTACTACGAATTTCCCGCCCCAACAGGTCAAAATTGGTATGATATTTATCCAAAGTTAATCGAAAAACATAAAAAGGTAGGGATTGAATCCTCATTACCAGTAGGAATATCTCAAAAAACCCCAGGTAATAAAATTATCGCGGATATCATTGATGAAGCACGTATAATAAAAACAGATTATGAAGTTGGGCGTTCAGTTCATGCCTGTCGTGTGATCAATAAGGGACATAAGGAATTGCTAAAAATGTGCCAACCGGGGGTCCATGAATTTGCATTATACCAAAAAATTACAGGAATTATGACCTCAAAAATTATTACTGATATACCTGATGCTAACTTTATGGTATGTAAAACTACAGCAGCTGTCTGGCCACCTTCTTTTTCGCATGATCCTCACATTATCCCGAAAATTTTTGCACAGATGGAAAAAGGAGGTCCCCATGTTTCGATTGTGTATGCTCAAGTTGATGGATATGGGGTAGAAGTTGAACGCACTTTTTTCCTTGGCAATGTACCAGAAAAAGCAAAAGATATTTTCGAAATAATGTATAATGCAAGAGAGTATGCCTATAGTATGTTACAACCAGGAGAATCAATGAGTGAGATAGATAAAAAAGTACGTAAGTTTATAACAGACAAAGGTTATGGGGAATATATAATACATCGAACCGGCCATGGCCTTGGAATAACTGGTCACGAAGCTCCGTTCTTAGCTGAAGGCTATGATAGAGTACTTGAACCAAATATGTTAATTAGTGTTGAACCAGGGATCTATATTCCTAATTTAGGTGGTTTTAGGCATTCCGATTCAGTTTTAATTACAGAAGATGGATATGTAAAATTATCAAAAGCACCAGAAACTCTAGAGGAACTTATAATTCCAATCAAATAATAAGAAAGAAATTTTTTATATTAAGTTAAATTTCCCTTGTTACTTGTTCTAAGGATTTTCTTAGGGTAGGATTTGGAATATTCCCTTTGATATATCCGAATGGCAAGATTGTAAGTAAATAATCCTCCGTAGCAATTCCTATTAATAATTTTACCTTTTCCCGGTCCATTGATCCTATCCAACAAGAGCCAATATCTAAAGCCCATGCCATTAACATCATTTGCATTGAAACAAGTGATGTATCGACATGATACCAATTTGGGCTCTCGGAGGGTTTACCAACAATAGCTATCGCGAGGGGGGCTTGTTTAAAAAATTTGCCGTAGACCGCAGTTTCTGAGATTTTTTGCAGTATAGCTTTGTCTTTGATTACAATAAATTCCCACGGTTGACGATTCGAAGCGCTAGGGGTCCATCTTCCCGCCTCCAATATCATTTTAAGATGCTCTTTCCTTATATCTCCTTTTTGAAATGATCTTATGCTCCGTCTTCCCTTAAGAAACTCAAGAAATTCTTCTGGATGCCACATAAATGTAATAAATCCCAGATCAATTTAAATATGATTTTTATATTCTATTAAAATTCATAACATACAAAAACAATGATTAGATCTTCTAATTGATGTCGTTTGCAGAATTAAAAGCAAATTATACTAGGAAAAAACATGGAGTAAGTCATCGTTCAGAGGAATATAAATTGATGGCAAAGCATTATCCAGGTCGACATGAACCTCATGATAATTTTATGTATGCTTTCCTTTGTCTGATCTATGAAGGGGAGGATAAGATAGATAGGATCAAAAAACGGATGCGCCCCCTCTTTATTGCAGCCACGAAACAAGTACTTGTCACTAATGAAGATGTAGAGGAATACTTTTTAATTGCAAAAAAAGAACAATTAATTAAAGTTAATTCGGAAGGGAGTATTGAATTAACAGAAGAAGGAAAAAGGTTAGTAGAAGTAAGTTATTACCATAATCTTTATACTTCGCATTTTATGCGAATTTTTTTTTCCACTAAGACTGTTATGGCAACTACCGCTTTCGTGTTGATTATCTTATCAATCATGAAAATCCTTACGGGTTTACAGCTTGGTTCGCAAGCGATGCTAACAGAAGGTTTTGAGAACCTTACGGATTTAATCAAGATCGGAATTATCGTGGTGTTGAGCCTTATGCTGAAAAAAGATAAACTCGCAAGTATTATTATAATAGGGATGATGTTATTTACGGGATTTAGTCTTGCATGGTCGGGATTTGAAGCTCTTTTAAGTCCAGATCCCATCGTTCCCACTGTTCAAGCCTATATCATCGGAATTGTCTCAATAGTATTGACTGTAGGGCTCTTATTTCTTAAAAGTATGGTGGGGAGAATTTCTGGTAATTTATCTCTTCTAAGCGATTCGAAAGATGCTTCATTAAATATTCGCATCTCTGTGGGAGTATTAATCGGTTTAACATTTGCTATTTTTAACATTTATTTTATTGACGCATTGATTGGAATTATAATTGCAATTTTAGTTTTTATTGATGGAATTACAATCATTCGAGAGTTACTGGTAAAGGAGGAAGATTTTGATATTACTTCGATAAAGGTATTTGCGGATAATCTATACAATACGAGACTGACTGCCTATATTATTGGCAGTATCCGTAGAGAAGACTTAACATTAGAAGAATTACTCTCCAATTTTAAAAAAGGCTTATCTGCGGGACGTTTATATTATGAAGGTTTTGCGGATTTCTTTTATAGTGATTTGGATGTGGATACTGCAAAAAAGCATTTGGATCGTTTAATCGAGGGTAAGTATATGGAGGAACGAAAAGGGACCCTCTATTTAACCCAGAAAGGACTTAAAGCATTCTATAAGGCTAAGGAAAGGGAATTTAGGCAGAGAGCACAAAATATTGCCCAAGGCCCCTCTGTTACACCTAAGGTAATATCGTGCATTGCATTTATAATTTTATTTATATTGCTAATTATTTTTACCCCACAACTCAACCAATGGTTAAGCAGTTTTTAATCGGTTGATCTATTGTTATAAAAATCAGAGTCAAAATTTGGATACATTTTCTTTTTTCTGCCTTCTTTTTTTAGCTTTATAAGGTTTAATTCCTTGAGCTTTTGGACATGATAATAAATTGTTTTGTGATCTACTT
>SDNW01000150.1 GCA_004524725.1 Promethearchaeota archaeon | reverse complement strand
TCTTAATAGACTTTTTTAAAAGGATTATACTCTCTTCTCTTGCCTTGAGTAAAGTTTTTTGATCTATACCCTTCATCTCTTCTAAAGGTAATACTTTTTCTTTCAATACTTTTTTAAACCATAAGTATTCGTCTTTTCTAGTTATGAAGGGCTCAACTTCCCGAGTTTGGATAAATTCTTTAATGGAGGTCTTTTTGCCATTATCATTTCCTTCTGTGAGATCAAATCGGAAATCATTGTATACTAAAAAGCAGTGAACCATGGGAACGTAAGGGATTTCATATTTATTTAGAATTTCTTGAACTCCAGTTGTAATTTCTTCAGTAAATCTATATACTCCGACGTTTTTTTTAAGGGAAATATCAAGTTCGCTTGCAAGTCCTGCGATAATTGCATGTTTAGTAGTACAAGTCCCCTTTTTTTCCTTAAATAAGATCATATCATCGTCATAAGTCGAATTGTAGCCATACTCCATTTTATGCACATAAATACAAGCTTCTTTAAAAGATGCGATTCCCATTTTTAAAAATTTCTTAGATATCTCTCCTTGAGGCGTGATTTTAGCATCAGGTAACTTATCATAAGAATCCATACTATCAAAGAGCTTATTCTTACTTTTAATTTGTTTCTACATAAAATATAGATAAAATAGCAAAAACTATTATTTTAAATTTGAATGAGGTTAAATCTAATCTTAATTGGATTTAATATTTGATTCATACCCAACTCACAAAAAGGTAGGGACATTTGGATAATTTTTTTAAGTGCAAAAGAGTAATCATAACCATACTTATAGATTTTTAAGAGTGAATAAAAAATGATTAAAACACGATTAACAGAGGAGTTTGGATTAAAATTTCCAATTTTTAGCGCTCCGATGGGTCCTTTTTATACTACTGAGCTTACAATAGCTGTTTCTGAGGCGGGCGGCTTGGGTGTTGTGAGTCATGCCACTCTACGAGGTAAAAACTCTGTTCAAGACATGAAAGAACAACTTTTTCATGTTATTGAACATACAGATAAACCTTTTGGAGTAAATGTAAGAACTGCCCGAATTCAGACTGATCATAAAATCATGCTCAGAAAGATTGCTCAATGGACGAAGGAAAATCCTAAACTACGTGAACAGCTGATTTATGTCCTTACAAGCGCAGGTGGACCAAGAACTGCGAGTAAGATATTGAAGGATAAAGCTCCTTATATTCATCATTTCCATGTAGCACCTGCATTGTGGTTAGTTGACAAAGTTGTTTCATCGGGATGTGATGGAATTGTTGCCACCGGTACAGAAGGTGGAGGGCATCAAAGTTATGAGGGGATTTCTACATTAGTATTGGTTCAACAGGTTGCTCAAAAGTATCCTGATACGCCATTAGTTGCGTGCGGAGGGTTTGCAACTCCCGAAGGAATAGCTGCAGGGTTAGCTATGGGTGCTGATGCTGTTGCAATGGGGACGCGTTTCATTGCATCGAATCAAAGCGAATTCCATCCAAATTATAAAGCACTTATTCCACCTGCCACTGCAAGAGACACTTTATTAACTACAGGCGGTTTTGGTCCAATTCGATTATTAAAAAACAAATATTGTATAGAGCATGGCGAAGTGGTAAGCAAGAATGACAAAATAGCCCAAGAATTAGCTTATAGTATGGATGAATACTTAGAAGATCTCATGCATTATGAAATTGTGTATACTAAGGGAGATGTCGAGAATGGGGCAATTCCAGTGGGTCAAACTGTTGGTCTGATTGACTCAATGATGGATGTAGATGAAATTTTAACCACTTTTACTAAAGGAGCAGAAAAAATTCTTAAAAACTTATGTTCGAATATAACATAAATTTTATTCTTTCTTTTTAATTTATTTAAATCAGATTTATTGTTTTTTTTAGCATATCTTTTGTGTAGAATTATGAATAGTGCTTCGACAAACTTAGAACGTAAGATAAAGGAATTATCATTACTTCATTATAAAGCAATAACTATTTTAGAACGATGTCGAGGCTGTGGCACATGTGTGAAATTTTGTCCGTTAAACATTAGAAAATTCAATGAAGTGGGTAAAGCCATTACAATAAGTTCGGTTAGAGATTGTGGAGGATGCTCTGTTTGCTATCATAGGTGCCCAAATAAAGCAGTTGAGTTAATTCAATTGCAAAAAATTAACAAATAAAGATCATAAAAAAAACTCTAAAATTAGCTCAAAGCTTCCACTTATAAAGATTTTCATCGGGAATGAAACTCATCATGACCAGATCACCCCTTATCTCCCATCCTAGTTTCATGTAAAAGTCTATCACAGAACGATTGTACTTTTCGATAAAAAGGTGGATCTTATGAACTTTCATATTTTTAAACCTGAGCATAAGTTCATCCATTAAGTTTTTACCATAACCTTTATTTTGATACTCAGGATCAACTGCTAAATGATGAACATATCCTCTTCTACCATCATAACCACCGAGAACTACAGCAATTATTTTTTCATCTACTCTTCCAACTAAAAAAAGATTTGGATTCCTATTAAGCATTTTTTCGATTTCTTCTCTAGTATCCGAGGATCCAACATTGATTCCCGCCCTTTCCCAAAGATTAATAATGTGTTCGTAATCATCCATATCATAATGTTCAATCGTCATCATTTTTTCATCATAATTCCATACTTAAATTTGCGATTTGGTTTCTTATTTCTATTTTTTTATCAATGATATTTTTTATAGATTTTGATATTTCCTTCCTTCTTTTGGGATCTGAGGGAAATGGGAGGCTAACTTCCATAATCCTATTTCCTAAAGTTGCAATGGTCCCTTGAACAAATGTGATTGCTTTAATCTGTTCCTGTACAATATCCAAATTCAAAAGATACAAAAGAAGATAAGGATCAATTTCTTCATCATTCGGTAACACTTTAATTTGATAAATATGGCTCTGGATAATGATTTTTGTGTCTAAAGAAGTAACATAGGCAGTTTTTCCGATTAAATTAGGACCACCATCTTTTACTAAAAGGATATCTCCCTCTTCAATGTTTTGTTTGTCCTTATATTGCAAGTAAACTTCCTCTGAGGTCTTCTTGTGAGAATCCAAGTTGATTTCCCAATTATTTAATTCAGTGGTTCGAACGAAAGGTACTTCTCCTAAACCATATACATTTGAACCAATCTCATTTCCACGAGGTAAATATCCAGTTCTATTAGTATAGATAATTTTTCGGTTTGCTAAACTTTGCATTGATTCAAGAGTAAACTCAGCTTTTTCTTTTAGGCTTTCTAATCTTCTTTCAACCCCAGTATAGTAGGTAGGAATGAATATGTCATTCTTAATTTGACTGAATTTGATTTTGAAAATATTTTGATTCTTTTTAAAATCTAAATGCTCGCAATCCTTAATGCGAAGATGAAGATCAAGTAACTCATCATGTATTATCAAGTCTCCTTGCTCTGTTTTCTTTTTCGAACCATCTTTATTTAATTTATAAAGAATCTTTCCATCTTTATCATGCCCCACATTACGCACGATAGCGAAATCGATAAAATAATCCTTTGGAATATCATCCAACTTCTCAAAGAAAAGGATACTAGTCTTATTACAAGTATAAGGTTGAAAACAATTTTGATCTAACGAAATTATACCTAATATTTTACCTTTAGAGGTTAAATATTTCCAAATATATCGATCAGAAGGATTTCCAAATATTCCCTCTGGCAATATTATCCCCATTTGACCTCTATCCCTAAGAAATTGGACACATCTTTCAATGAAAAGAATTTGAGGGGATTGATTTGACACTAAAGTATCTTTCAATTCCCATTTTCTATTAATGTTTTTCCATAAATGAGCTAAATTATACTTTTCTAATACTCGCTCCTCCGTGATGGGGATTTTAGCTCCAAAAGGAGGATTAGTAAAAACATAATCAAAAGAGTTGTTTTTAATTAAGGAATTGGCTGGCTTTCGATAACTTTCTGGATCTAATGAATTTTCACAAAATATGTGGGATTTTCCCCCACTGAGGATTTCTAAATATAATTTACAAATTTTCGCTAAAAAAAGATCTTTATCTACACCAAAAAGGTTAGAAATTAATTCCTTTTTTGTATTTTGATCATTTGCTTTTTCCCATAAACGATCTTTAACGTGGAGTAAAAAACCCCCATGTCCACAAGCGGGATCTAGAATTTTCGACCCTATAGAAGGATCTAAATAATTTACCATAAATCTAATAACGTTGGAAGGTGTGAAAAATTGTCCAGCTTCATCTTTTAGAATTTTGCTCACAAATATTTCGTATGCATCATTAAGTATATCTTTAGAAGATTCGATAAGAGAAATTTCTTGTAATTCTTTTACGATTAAATATAATAGATCTTTATTTAAGCCAATTTT
>SDNW01000037.1 GCA_004524725.1 Promethearchaeota archaeon | reverse complement strand
CCAACCAATTTTTCAACTCTTCCTGCTAAATCTTTTGCTTGGGGTGATTCAACAAACTTTTCGGGATCAATGCCCTTCTTTCGTGCAATCTCGGCTATTGCATAACATTTATCAACGTTTTGCTGTATTTCTGCAAAGTATTGTTCCATTCCCTCGCTTAACTCCGTCATTTTTAATTAACTTCTCGCAATTCAGCAATTAAAATTACGCTATACTATTCAATTTTTTTTAAGAAAATTAAAAGTATTTTATTAATAGGCTAATTGTATACTTATATTTGAATACATAGAGATTAGGAGTTTTTTATAATAATTAGATATTTAGATTAGTCCCTTTTTATAAAAGAAATAGTTGTTTTTTCTTTAATAATAAATCATTTAATTATGAAATTTACTTAATATTATAATTCTAATACAGTTGATTCTTCTTGAAAGACGATAAATTAAATCAGAAATCTCTTCTTGTTCAAAAATTGCTCAATTCTGAGATTAATATAACCCCCTCAGTTTTAGAAATGATACTAAAAATGGACAATCCGCATCAATCATTAGATTTAATCATTCGAGAAACAAGTTTCATACCTCAATTCCAGAGCCATATAACAACTGAAGTTTTGAAAAAACTTTCGAATAAAGAATTACTCAAATTACTCCAAAGAAAAGATGATGTTAGTAATAAAGAGAATTATAAGCCTAATAAGGATACAATTGAAATAAGAGCATCAATGGAGTCAGAATCACAAGCTAAGGAGCAAACTACTCACTTTGAATCAAAGCAGAATAGCAATATTAGAGATATGAATGGGAATGTGAAAGAGTCCACTAGATTCTATGAAAGTACCAATTCTAATTCAGTATATCACCCCATTGCAAAAGAATATGATTCTGATTATAAAATATTAAAAGATCCAACTGGAAAACTGCATACTAATGGAGATTATACTGATTTTTATAATTTAACTCTAGATAAATTTACAACTTTAAATAAGTTGATGAGGAAACGTTCTGATGTGCTTTCAGCAACAAATATCAATAACATATTAAGACTTTCTAGCAAATCAGAAGTATCTACTATAGGGCTAGTGAAAAATTTTCGGGAAACTAAGAACCAAAATTTTTTTTTTGAAATTGAAGATCTCACGGGATCTATTAATGTTTTGATTCGCAAAGATAGTGACAACCAAGATAATCAAAAATTATTTAATCATTTAGTATATGATCAAATGCTATACGTCCAAGGTACTTATAGTCCAGGAGATAATAGAAATCGAGGAATTATTTTTGCTGATTACTTAACAAAAATCGATATTCCAACGGATTATCAACCAAATTTAGCTGATATTCCCTTATCAATCGCACTTCTATCGGATTTGCATATCGGAAGTAAAGAATTTGAAGAAAAATTGTTTAATAGGTTCATTGGGTTCTTAAATGGAAAAATAGGCAATGCAACTTACCGAGAGATGGCATCTAAAATAAAATATCTCATTATAAATGGAGATTTAGTTGATGGGATCGGAGTTTATCCTAATCAAGAGCAAGATCTTGAAATTTCTGATATTTATAAACAGTATGAAAAAGCATGTGAATTTATTGCTGAAATCCCCGAACATATTACTATTTTTTATACCGCGGGAAATCACGAACCAGTAAGAAATGCCATTCCTCGACCAGCAGTCCCAAAAAAATATTCCGAAACCTTATTCGATCTTGGTGTTATATGCTTAGGAAATCCTTCTTATATTCAAACTCATAAGGTAAATACTCTTATTTATCATGGGGAAAGTATACATGATATGAATTTGCTTATTCATGATTTTAGTATTAATGAACCTACTAAAACTATGAAGGAATTACTTATATCTAGGCATTTAGCTCCAGTTTTTGGTGAGAAAACTCAGATTGCTCCAACGGATAAGGATTGGTTAATCATAGATAAGATTCCCGATATCTTCCATACTGGACATGTTCACATTAATGGATTTGATCGCTATCGCCATGTTTCATTAGTAAATTCTGGATGTTTTCAAGCGCAAACCGATTTTATGAGGAGTTTTGGAATCACGCCAACACCTGGAATTGTTCCAATAATCGAATTGGATAAATTGAATTTTTATCCCTTAGATATAAAAATCATTTTAAATTAACACAATAAGCATAATTTTGGTCTTTCTCAATGAAGTTTAGCATTCCACGTGATAATCCAGATGAGATGTTATTATATATTTGGAAGATTGTTGATTTACCTTACATCTATTATGATGATCTCATATATAAAGTTGTATTCGAGTATTTTATATTCATGCCCGATGAGGTAATATCATTCATTGGAGATGCTTTGAATAAAAAATTATTAGTTCAAGATAAAAACACTCTTATTAGACTTTCAAATGATCTAAACCAAAAATTTCTTGAATGGCAAAAATTGAGACGAATCGAAATTAAAACGAATAGTTTTTCTCGTAAGAAAAGAAATGCAACCGTAAAAAGAATTCAAAATAATAATGGAAATAAATTTAATCAGCTACTAAAGAGAATTACTGATTCTGCTGCGTTAAATCGAGCTGTATCTGTTTCAGATGATGCAGTGGAGATTTTAAATGTTGATAAAAATGAGGGCTTTCTTGATGCGAAAATTAAAGGAACTAAAGAAGACAGTTATATTGTAAATATAAACGTCAAAGAAAAAACTTTAATACATAATTGCCATGATTTTGAAACACGAAGAGCGAAAAGTAAAAAATTTTGCAAACATCTCATCAAACTTTTCTTAACTCTAAAAAGAGACGATGAAGAATTGGCTCTTTATTTTCTTGAAAATATTATAAACCAAATAAATGATTGGGTTTTTTCCTCTTAAAGCAGTTTTTTAAATACATTATTTTTTAATCTTACTTTATCTGTTTGTAAAAGAGTCGGCTTAATATTTAATAAATTGGCCATTTTAATTTTGGGTATTTGGTTTAATACACGTTCTACTAAACTCATATCAATGTCAAGATTAATAATTTTTGTCCTTCCATAATGCCCCATTGATGTTGTTATGGCGGAAATTAAACCTGCTAAAGCTAATTCATTAATGTAATCACTAATTCTTCTTTTTGTTAATTGTTTTATCCCAGGAATCCTATTTGAAAGTTCTGAATGAACATCGTATATATCCCCAGAAGTAATGATATGTTGCTTATTGTATTTACGTAGAAGAAAAATGGCAGTTATGGTTAGTTGAGATTGAAGAGGCATAGAAAGAATATACTCAACAACGTGATCTTTATCAATATCTTTTTGGGCTCTTTGCACATGGGACTCTGAAATTGATTTATTATGTCTTCTTTCAGCTATTTCTCCCGCTTTACGTAGGAGCTGTAAGGCTTTTCTAGCATCACCATGCTCTTTAGCAGCTAATCCAGCACATAATTTAATAACACCATCCTCAATAATACCTTCAGGAAAGGCAATCCCTGCTCGTTGTTTAAGTATATCTGCCAATTGGTTAGCGTTATAAGGATGAAACACTATGGGTTCCTCTTCTCCTAAACTAGAAGTCACCCTTGAATCTAAATAATCAATAAATTTTAATTTATTAGAAATCCCTATTAAACTCGTGCGACAATAATCTAAATTTTCATTTAATCGAGTAAGATCATATAAGATTTCGTTTCCTCCCTTTTTTTCTATTAATATATCTATTTCATCTAATACAAGAAAACAAATACTATGCTTGATTCGGATATCCAATAAGCCTAGAAGCTTTTTAAAAATAATATCCTTTGGCAATCCGGTAGGAGGAATTTTTTCCTTTTGGTTAATTGTGTTATAAATATGGGCTAATATACGATATGGCGTTGACACGACATTACAATTAATATAAATCCACCATGGAGTATTTCCTTTACAATGCTGAGCTAATTTTTGGCTAATATATCTAACAGTGGCTGTTTTACCTGTGCCGGTCATTCCATAGCAGAGTAAATTAGGAGCTACATCTCCTTTTAAGGCACAAGCTGTAATCGCTGCAATCTTCTCTATCTCATAATCTCTATGAGGTAATTCATTTGGTATAAATGATGGCTCAAGAGCTTCTCGTTTTTTAAAAATTATTGGGCCTTTAAGATAATCTTTATAGAATTTATCAATATTAAAGCTCTGATCTTCATCTTTGTTAGAGTTTGTCAACAATCACCGTCACCTTTTCTCTTTTTTCCATACGAACAACTAATATTTTGAATGCAACTATATAAGATTAATTATTAAAATTATTGACTGGAAGTAAAAATTTTTATAGTATTTTAAAAATAAAAAAACCTCCACCAATTCAATATTTTATAATATTATTGTCGGTCTTTTAAAAGATATTTATTTGCTGAACAATATTATTAATACCCTAGTATAATCTAATTACTATAACAATCTTTAATTTTTATTTAACATTAAAATATCTAATTTGAGAATAAATTGATTATACAAAAATGGATTCGATCACTAATCACGAGGATAAGAGACAGCGAAACACAAGGATTGCAAAATATCTTACATTATTTTTTACATGTTTACTCTTTTTAAATTTTATAATCATCTCGTTACTTTATTCTTGGGCGGATTGGATTGCCTTATTGATTTTCAGTTTATTATTTATTGTCCCTGCATATCTCTCAAATGCTGGAATGGTGATCGTTGGGAAAGGAAAACCAGTGGATGGCGGAAAGAATTGGAGTGATGGAAGGAGAATATTAGGAGATCATAAAACATGGAATGGTTTAATTAAAGGACCACTTTACATTGGAATCCCTATCTCGTTAGGAGTCTTCTTGATATTTATATTTTTATGGGATATAATTAAGCTTATTCCAGATGCTGGAATACCTCTTGGAATCTATAAATTATATAATGACATCTTATATTACCAATATTATTTTATTGGTGGACCGATACCTATTGGATTTATCCTTATCTTAATTAGAATTATTCTGTGTTCATATGGAGCCGGAATCGGAGATTTAATAGGTTCATTTTTAAAAAGAAGGTTTAATATAGAAAGCGGAGAGCCTTTCTGGGTAATAGATTCACTAGATTTTGCAGGAATCGCTATTATTTTTGCTTCAATACCTAGTTTTTTTCTACCAGGTCTATATTTGGCTCCAGATATATTTATAATAAGCTTCCTACTTATATTAACCCCTTCAGTAAGTATTATAGCAAATACAGTAGCCTACATCATTGGTTTGAAAGACGTCCCTTGGTAATTAAGAATTAGTTCCCCAAGGATATACAATTTATTTTAAATGGTTTTTCGTCATTCTGAAAGATCACGTTCTTTTCAAAAAGTTGATTTACAGTTTTAATGTAATCACCATTACATCCAATAGCAATTCCCCTTTCTTTAAATGAAAGAAAATTTACAGATATTTCTCTTTTCCCTGAATATACATTCCACTCAATTTTTATATCATGAATATATAGATCTGGAAAAAGACTGTATAACAAGGTTATAAGTGTATTTTCTGCTCGAATAATTATTACTTTTTTAATTAATTCTTTCCGAATGCTATTAATATGATTTTTTGCATAGAAATAATCTTCGTTATTAACAAAGAAGAACACAAAATTATTGATGTTAACAATATTTTGGGGATAAATATGTGTTTTTCTAATAAAATATCTATATAGTTTTAATTCAAAATTAGTGAATTTATTTATAACTCTTAATATTTGATAAAAGATTAAATCATCGAGAATAGTATAGAGCATACAATAGAATTGTTTTCATTGAAAAATTTAAAGTCCTAGGAAAAAAATTTTAGAAAAAATTTAATATTAAACAAATCATCTAAATGATAATTATTTCGAAAGAGTTTTGTAAAATGAAAGATGCGGGTTACAAATTCATCGAGCACACGGCAGACGTTAAAGTAAGAAGTTGGGGATCGAATCTTGAGGAGGCTTTTTCCCAAGCTGCTTTGGGTCTTATGGCAACAATCTCACCAAATTTGGAAAAAATAAAACATGAAGTAGTTAGAGAAATTAATGTAGAGTCAGAAGACAAGTATGCCCTTGCTATAGATTTTTTAACTGAATTTCTTTATATCTTCGATGTTGAAAACTTAATCTTTAATGAAATTAATGTGCAATCAATTGAGTTGAAGAATGATAATTATGAATTAAAGGCACTTGCGAAAGGTGAAAGATTTGATAAACACACTCATGAGATTGGAACTGAAGTTAAGGCTATCACTTATTCATTTATGAACATTGAGGAAAAAAAAGAGAGAGTTACCATAGAAATTGTTTTTGACATTTAGGATTATCTCTGTTCTTATCCCTTAACAACTCCTACTGGTACTAATCTCACTAGTTTTTCAATAATATCCAAATCATGACTTACTTGAACCACTTGATCTATATCCTTATAAGCCCCAGGCGCTTCTTCGGCAATAACTTTCATTGAAGCCGCTTTCACTAGTATACCTTTGTTGCTTAAATCCTCCTTCACTTTAGAACCCCAATATTTTTTAGTTGCCTTTGATCTTGACATAACTCGGCCTGAACCATGAGCCGTAGAACCAAATGAGAGATCCATAGCCTTTAATTTTCCAACACAAAGATATGATGCAGATCCCATCGTTCCCGGTATTAATACTGGTTGACCAATGTTTTTATAATCTTGAGGTATTTCAGTATGTCCCGGAGGAAATGCTCTAGTTGCTCCCTTTCTGTGTATATTTAAACGCATCTTTTTTCCATCAACTTCATGCTCTTCGATTTTTAAAATATTATGACAAACCCCATATATCAGATGAAAATCGATATCGTCTATACTCTTATTATATTGTTGTTGAAATGATTCTCGTAGCCAATGAGTGATTAATTGGCGATTGCAAAATCCAAAATTCGCTGCACAAGCCATTTGACTTAAATAATTCATTGCTTCTTTTGTATTTGCGGGGACACAAGCTAATTCTCTGTCCGGAACTTCAATATTATATTTTCTCATTGCTTTTTCGATATTTCTGAGTGAATCAGAACATACTTGATGCCCTAAAGCACGAGAACCCGTATGCACCATTGTAGTAATTTGATCTTTTTCTATAATCCCTAGTTTTTCTGCTATTTGTTTGTTATATATTTCATCTACTTTTTGTATTTCCAAAAAGTGATTTCCACTACCTAATGATCCAAGTTGATTTATTGCTCTTTTCTTTGCTTTTTCTGATATTAATTCTGAATTTCCATCTTTTAAAAACCCATTCTCTTCACAATGTTTTAAATCTTGTTCAACAGCGTAATCATGTTTTAGTGCCCAATTTAAACCAGTATCTAAAACTTCATCTAAATCACTATAGGTTATATCCAACTTTCCTTTTGAGCCTAAACCTGAAGGTATATTTTTAAAAATCCTATTAAGCAGAGAAGGAAGTTCTTGTTTTATATCTTCTAAAAATAGATTTGTTCTTAATAACCTCACTCCACAGTTTATATCATAACCTACTCCTCCAGGGGAAATCATACCTTCATTGGCGTCTGTCCCAGCTACACCTCCAATACAGAAGCCATATCCTTGATGGGCATCTGAGAGTGCTATAACATGTTTCTGAACTCCATCAAGGCATGCTACATTGCTGATTTGATCAAGGGTTCTGTCTTTTTTAATTTTTTCTAAGATATAGTCATTAGCATAAATATGGACGGGAACTTTCATCTGAAATTTCTTAATAGTTCCCTCAACACGAGCCATTAAGGTTGAAGGTGAAATTTCATAAATATTTTCGTCAATTTTATTCACATTCATTCTAAACAATTAAGTTTTTTTAATTTCATAAATTTTATGATTATTTTTCTGATGCTGAAAACTCTTATCAGACTTAATTAAAAGAGATATCAATAATGAATGTAATTACATGATTAAAAAATAGAAATATGGGATGTTTTTATTAATAGAATTCAAAAAAAATGTATGTGTAAAATAACATACTGTGATAAATGTGGTACGTTAATGAATCAAAAACCATGTGAAGGAACGTTTGGGATTAATGCCATAACATTGATATGCCCCGAATGTCAATACCAATATGAAATTGGATTTAGATATAATCCATTCTTAAGAGAATATGTTAAATATTACAAATTCATTTAAAATTTAAAAGGTATTCTTAATAAACCCTTTCATTTAATCTCGATAAACTTTAATAATCCTAAATCGTCCAAATCATCAATTAGAACTTGAATATCTGCTTCGGGTTTACCACTCTCCTCAGCAATATCGGAAATGGTATGAAATCCATCCGCTAGATGTGCAATCTTATACATTTCTTTATCCAAGAAACCTTGGGTTATAACTTGAGCCGGTAATCTTTTAAGGGTCCATTTTGGTTTTTGATTTTGAGCTACTCGTAAATCTTCTTCAGTTAGAATTAATCCCTTCTTCATGATTTTTTGTTGGGATTTACGAAAATCTTTTTCATAAATTTTTAGTATAGGGATTTTTAATTGAATCTCTGCGACTCTTCCATTCAATAATATCTCATCTATGATGCTTTCAAAATTCTTAAAAATTCTTACATCGCCAGACCAATTTCCAATTACATCTCCAAACTTATCAACGAATTTATCAATAACGTCACTTAATACCTTATGAGTAATCTTCGCATCATCGTTTTTATCAGCTGCTGCCGTGCAAAGAATCCCCTCTTTAAATACTAGCAATAAGTAAAAAATCTGCATGTCAATAATTTTAAGTTCTCCACTTCCTTTTGAGAATTCGACACTAAAGTCTTTTAATGCAGTTAAAAAGCCTGAAACTAAGTCTTGATTAAATTCTATACTTCCATATTTTCTATGAATTAAGCAAATACCTGTATATTGATGTATTAGATAAAAATTATGTAAAATTTCCAAACACCTCCCAGCATATTACAAATCTCATTTATATCCCTAATAATTAGAAATTACCGGTCGATTTTAAAAAATCTGTTATTTTTTTTATAAATAATAATATTTTAAATATTTATAATTTCTTTTTTTAAAACCAACTGATTTTTAATTATAATGAAATCAATGAATCTTATTGAGATATCAATAATTTTCTATTTTTTCTAAAATTAAGGTCTTGTTCAATAGTTTTTTAATTTTTTCACGTTCTTTTGAAGGTAAATATCTAATATCTTTTCCCAATTTTTCATAATTATCTAATGGACCATCATCTAATAGATTAACAAGAATAAGTAAACTATTATTTACCAAATCTAAATCTTTCGTAAATTCTAAAAGAAAGTTGAGTTTTTTAAGAATTTTGCATAACCAAACAAACTCTCGTTTCTTTTTACGAGGTTTCGAATATTCTTTAAAAATCTTCTCATACCACCATTCTTCAAAACTAATCTTCATCTAATTTATTTTATAATAACCTTATAATGCTACACGATTTTTTTGCATATATCCAATTTTTGGAAAATCAAAGAATTAAATGATTTCATGTATTATCAGAAAATTAATATGATCAATTTAATATTTTATGTCACTGTTCCGAATTTTGAAGAAGGTAAAAGAATTGCTCATGTGTTAGTTGAAAAGAAGATTGTGGCCTGTGTCAACATAATTAAAGATATTTATTCTATTTATCGATGGAAAGATAAGATTGAAGAAAATGATGAAGTTTTATTAATAATTAAAACATCAGAACGCAATTCGGAAGAATTGATAAAATTAATAAATGAAATTCACAGTTATGACGTTCCAGAGTGCATTGGAGTAAAAATTGAGAAAGGTTCAAAATTATATATTGATTGGATTAATGAAGTTATCTCAAATTGAATTTATTGTTAATAATTTACTAAAATGACCTTTAATATATTTCAAGTAGATTGGATCTTAGTAGATTCTGTTATAATTATTATACTGATTATGATTTTATGTTCTGTTAAAATATATAAGATTAGGCACAGATGGAGAAATTCTATAATTAATGCTTCGATCAGTAAAATCAATCTCGATCCTAATTGTTTCCAATTAATAGATAATAAAATCTATGTAAAGAAATGGAATTTGATGCAAAATCTACGAATACAAGAACTCAAGCCTCATCTACCGACTATATTTATCTTTAGTTCAAGGACTTTACATTATCTTCCGAATGCTGTTCTTGAAGGATTGTGTAGCTATGGCTTCACTGTAAATTATATAGTATTTAAAAGAAGGTGGAATTTTTTTAAAAAACAAGATGCAACTTTTGCTCATAAAACTCAACACATTGTAAGCCAAGCATTTAACTATTTAATAAAGAATGATCATAAAATAAATTATCAATACTGGCTTATAGATTTTAATTCATATTTATCTCAGAAAAAAGTAAAGAGTGATAATTTCGAGCAAATTGGATTAATTCTTATCAATCCCTCTTTAAACAAATCTTCTTCCAATTTGATTTCAAATCAAATTCATTTAAACCTAATATTTAGTAAAAAATCTTATTTATGGTTTAGAAATCGAAAAATCGCAAAATTTATGAAAGTCTTTTCACGATCAACCTCAAAGCATGTAAAAATCGATGTTTTAGAACAAGCAAATTTATATTTTAAAAACAATGAAACGATTTTATTAGCAAAACTAATGACTGAAATCCAAAATACAATTAATTAATATACTCTCATCATAATCGTATGCCAAAGGAAAAAATTCAGAGAGAAATTCACAATTCGGTTATCTATTCGGAAACTCATTGGAGTTTATTGGAATCCAAGAGAAAAAGAGCCCTAAAACTATTAGAAATGTTTTCTAATGTGGCAAATACTCCTTATGTCTACGGAAGTATAGCACGAGGCGATGTGCACCAAGATAGCGATATCGATATCATATTTCTTCACCAGATTTCTACATATAAAATTGAATTAATATTACACAACAATGGTTATACTCATTTATTTCGAGAATTAATCATGGCAACACCTAAAGATTCGATAAAGTTGTATATCTATTTAAATGAACTAGAAACAATTACGATACCAATAACTAAGTTAGATCAAAATTCAATTGAGTTTTATGCCTTTGGGGGAAAAATTAATCATAAGAAACTAAAAAAGGCTATTAGAGTTCCTGGAATCGATAAACGGTTGGTATTAATCAAACCGAGCACAACGGGACACACAGAATATTCCATCATTGGGAGAGAACATATTGCTGCCAAGGAGGTTAATGTTAGCCTAAAAACTATTAATGAAAGAAAAAAAGTATTATTAAAGCGAGAAAAAAAAGGAAAAACAGGTGTTTTTCTGAAAAAAGAAATTGGGATAAACCAAACCACAGAGGAAGTATTGAAATCATTAGCAAACTCTAATCCAATTATAAGAAATAAGTTATATATGAGATGAAAGAAGTCAAACTATACAAATCGAAAGAGGATACATATTACCTTAAGACTAGGGGAATCCCTAAAGGATGCAAATACTGCCTGAAAGGAGCAAAAACTGTGCTATTTCTCAATGGATTTTGCCAGAATCCAAGCCATTGCCATTGGTATTGTCCCATTTCAGAGGAAAGAAAAAATAAGAGATTTACTTATGCGAATGAAATTTTAATTAGTAATAAGGAGCAATTACTTGAAGAAATTAATATTACTCGTGCTAAAGGAATGAGTATTACCGGAGGAGATCCGTTATTCGAACCTAATTTAGATAAAACACTCTCCTATATAAGCTATATTAAGCAAAAAAAAGGAAAAAAATTTCATATCCATCTTTATACCAATGGTCTTAATTTTAACCAATCTATCGCTCAAAAATTAAGTACTTCGGGTTTGGATGAGATACGCTTTAATCCTCCTAAAGATAGATGGTTTATTATTGAATCTGCCTTAGATAAAGGCTTAACTGTAGGGGCTGAGGTTCCTTTTATCCCCACTCAAGAATATATCGAACACCTCGAAAGATTTATTTACTATCTAGATCAAATAGGGGCCGATTTTATTAATTTAAACGAATTCGAAATGTGTGTCACCAATAGTTCTCATTTAAAGGAGCGTGGTTTTAGATTGAAGAAAGGAACGATTGCATCTGTAGAAAATAGTAGAGATGGTGCTCTTGATTTATTAAAGAGAATCGCTAGCAAAGTCTCTTTAAAAATTCATTTTTGTTCTATACAAGCTAAAGATTACTGGCAACTTGCGAGACGATATGCTCGAAGAGCAAAATCCATTAAAATGCCTTATGAAATGATTACAGAGGAAGGTTTATTATTATTTGGCCAGATTGAAGATCATAGTGATAATTTGAAAGAACTATATAATATTCTTAGTAGAACGATTAAACACCCAGCAAAAAAAATAATTTTTGAAAATAATACAATTAAATTGCCAGTGAAGGATATAGTAAAGGTTAATTTCAGGAAATTATTAACGCAATATAATCTACAAGGTTACATCGTTGAGAAAACTCCCTTTATTGATGAGAAGTATGCGCAAATAACAGAAAAGATTCCATTAAACGTGTTTATAGAAGAAAAGGGACTAAATGATGTTTAAAAAGGTTTCATTGAGAGATTTAAACAAAGTTTATAAACTTGAAAAAAGGACCTTCAAATCAGATTCATTTTCACGTAAGTTATTACAAAATTTAATTCAATCTAATAGTTTGTTTTTTAAGTTGGTTACTCCAAAATGTCAAGAAAAGTTAATTGGATATGTTATCCTCATTAAAGATGATGAGCATAGATTCAATTTAATCAATTTTATAATTAAAAAAAGATCTCAAAGTAAAGGTTATGGTTCTCTATTGTTAAATAAAACTCTTTCTGTAGTAAAAGAATATAGTAATATTAATAAAGTCATTTTAAATGTTAAAACTACGAATTTCAAAGCAATAAACTTGTATAAGAAATTTGGATTTAAAATAGTAGAGGAAATAGAGGATTATTACAGACGAAATGAAAGCGCTTACTTAATGGAATTAAAAATCTAACCTTTTTCCATAAACTAAAACTTATAAATAAATTCTATTATAATATCTGTGAAAAAATAATATCGTATTTTTTAAAAATAACATATAAAAAGGTATTGAAAAATAATGGCTCCAATCGATAAAGAATTGCAAAATGAAATTAGAAAAGGTGTCACTCTCCAGAAGGTAGATGAAACAGAAATGAAGAAGCGCGAAGAGGAAAAAAGGAAACGAATGGAGGAGTTAAATAAAATCAAGGAAGCTTTAGGAGAGCAATGACTTTGTATTGAGTTTTATTTTTATCTTTTTTTTATTTCTTTTGTCGAAGTACAATAGGTCTCATTTAGCATAAAATTAATCAAGTTTCTAGTTTTTTACTTATTTAAAGAAATTAATTTAGTGTTAAGCTCATGAAAATCATGGAATTTGATAAAAAAAAACAAGAGATGGTTCTAAAAACAGAAAGTTTAAATGATTTATGGGCACTCTATAACGTTATTGGAAGTGGAGATAAAGTTTCCGCACAAACTCACCGTAGAGTTGTGTTGAGGGAAGGAAGTAAAGGAGAAAGGAAACCTATGCAACTAACAATTAATGTTGAATCACTTTCATTCCATGAATTTTCAAACCGATTAAGGATTAAAGGAACTATACTCGAAGGACCTGATGAATATGTAAGTTTTGGGAGTTATCATACTTTAAATATTAAAATAGGCAAAATTGTATCAATTATAAAAGAACAGTGGCTCAAGTCTGAGATAAAAAGGATTAAACAATTGTCTATTTTTGAAAGCAATTTTCTGATTTTAATGATCGCAATAGAAACAGGTTTGGCAACAATTGTTTTGGTGTCGAATTATAGTAATTATAGAATTGCAACTATTAAGAAGACAATTCCAGGAAAACGTTATGAGCAACGTCATCGCAATAAAGCTTACGAAGAATTTTTTTCAGCTATTATAAAAATTATAGAGGAGAACGTTAAATCAAACAATATTGATTTAATAGTAATATGTGGACCAGGAAGTACTCGTGAACATCTGCTTAAAGCTATTCAAGATACTGTAATTAATATAAAATTACCTCCAGTTGAAAATATTCATGCTAGTTCTGGTACCGAAAGTGCTATCCTTGAAACCTTAAAGTCTGATAAATTAAGCAAATTAAAAAATAAAGTAAAAATTATTCAAGAAGTAGCTAAAATCGAAGAAATTTTCAGACTTTTCAGCACAGATCCTGACTTAATTGCCATTGGCTTTGATGAGGTGACAAAAGCTGCCGAATTAGGCGCTATTAAAGAATTATTTTGTTCCGATACATTAATTAGAGGCGTTTCTAAGGATAACAAAATGCGAATTGAGAATTTGCTTAACCTAGTTGAAAAATCAAGGGCAATAATAAATATATTAAGCAGTGAACATCTTACTGGACAACAAATCATTGACTTAGGAGAATTAGTTGCAATATTAAGGTATAAGATTTAACATTTTAATAGAAATTATCTATAGCATTCACTATGAAAAATTCAGTAATTTATGTTGATGAAAAATCGGATATACCATTAATGGGTATTGATTACTTTGGAGTCATAGACCGAGGAACTAATGTTATTGAAGTAAAGCCTTTAACTTTATGCAATCTTCGATGCAAATACTGCTTCGTTAGTGCAGGCGATTACGATACAAATTTTATACTTAACCACTCATACTTAATGGAACAAATAAAAGAAATAATCGCTATTAAAGGCAATTATAAAATTGAGATTCATTTTTCTCCCTATGGGGAAATTTTATTATATTCTGAATTATTCAATTTGTTGTCAAAATTAAGGAAGATTGAGGGAATTGAAACGATTTCCATTCAAAGTAATGGTTTATTACTTAATAATAAAATAATTGAACGATTTAAGCTCGAAAAACATTGTCGAATTAATATAAGTTTAAATACCTTAGAGGCTGATAAAGCGCGCTACTTATGTGCTTGTAGCAACTACGACCTTGATATGTTAATAAATAATATCTATCGTCTTCTAAATGCTAACATTGATGTATTGATTGCACCAGTTTGGTTTCCTGGGGAAAATGATGAGGACATTGAAAATATTATTCAATTCATATTAGATTTAAGAAAAGGAGGTTATAGTGAAAAGCAACTCCAAATCGGTATCCAAAAATATTTGACTTATAAAACAGGGCGTAAATTGAAAAAAATCCGACCAAAAACATGGAAATATTTTTATTTTCAGTTAACACAGCTTGAAAAAAAATACAATATTAAATTAAAACTTGGACCCGCTGATTTTAATATTCATAAAAGAAAAAGTTTCTCAGCCCCCTATCTAAAGAAAAATATGGTAATTAATGTTACAATTGTATCCAGAGGTCGATGGGAGAGAGAATGCATCGGGAAAATAAATGAAAAATTAGGCATTAAGATCTTACTGAAAAAACCTTTTAAATTTACCCCTAAGCTAATAGGGAAAAAAATTACGGTAAAAGTAATAAAAGCAAATTATAGGGATAATATTATTACGGCATCTTTTCCCTCTGATTGAATTAAGATAAAAACCTAAAAAATTATAATCATGAATTTCCATTAAAATATTATCGAAATTTTAATAATATGAAAAGGATCTGAGGAAAATGTGTCCAATTATTACTCATGAAGATGAAATTGAATTAGCAAGTACAGAAAAAGATTTAGTAAATCATATTAAAAAACTTGCAAAAGCCCAGAGTAACCTTATAGGTGCCCAGAACAAATATGCTGAAGCACTTAGAAAAGCAAACTTAGAACGAGAGATGTTAAATAGAACTTTTAGGGATGTTCTAAAACAGATGCAGACTTTGATGAGGGAAAAACGGTCAAATATCAAAGAAGAGGAGGTAAATTTATTCCAAGATATTATTTATAAAAATGATGAGTACATCGAAGCTAATAACAAATATATCGATGCTATTAAGAATCTTACAGTTAAAAAGGATTATTTCATTAAAAAGAAAGAGGAATTAGCCAATTCTTTAGATGAAGTTGCGGGTAAAAGAGGAGCTCTAATAAAAAAAGCATTGAATGTAGAGAAGGCTAAGAATAAACTTATAGAAGGAGAGAAATTAAAAATACTGGATTCTGAGCTTAATGATTATCAAAGAGAATTTGATAGAGCAAGAGATGTTTTGCTTAAAAAAATTCATCAGTTTATCGAAGTTAGGGATGAAATTGATGAATTATGGATTCATTTAAAAAATTCAATCTCTAAATCAAGCTAAAAGTCAATTCTGACTTTCACTCATTTTTTTATCTTTAATCATTAAGGATGAACTTAAATTTATTAAACATATCAAATATATAATTAATAGAAAAAATACTAGCAATCATTCTTAATAAATAAAAATAGAGAGAATACTATGGCAGAAGAATTCGCTAATTTTATGCAAGAGACAAGAAAAGCACCTCTTGAGGAGAAACTCAATTCATTTGGAGATATTGTCGAAAAAATGATGTTTATGATCTTAAAAATTCCTGATTTAGTTGAACAATCATTAAATGCAATAAATCAGAAAATCTCAACAATAGAAACTAGGATTAATACAATAAATAACGAAGTAAACGCATTAAAAAGAGGAAGTAATTTATCCACACCTATAGTTGCTACACCTAAAGCACCTGCTAGCGCTCCACCACCACCCTCTGGACCCCCTGGAGGAACCCCTGGAGGAACCCCTGGAGGACCACCGCCTCCGCCTGGAGGACCACCCGGTGGGCCTGGCACTCCACGACCTGCTAGCCCTGTTAGTTTGAGAGGGGCGATTATGAGCGAATTGAAACAATTATTCAATAAAAGAAAGACTCCAGAATAAATTCTTTTAATATCTCATAGTGATTTTACTTATTTTTCTAATTTTCTCTTTAATGAATGAATTAATTCGCATAATTTAATCAAAATATATATAATAATAACAAAATGCTATACTTATCTAGGGTTTATAATAACAAAATGTGAATTCATGATTGCAGTATAACAATGATCTACTTTCGAACTTAGGATTAAAGGTATCGAATGATTTTCAAAGGCAACTCTTAGAAATAACATCCCTTGTAAGAGTCATAAATAATTACTATTTCAAAAAAATAAGAATTAATTCCAGATATTCAAAGATCAATTCATCAAAATATAACTTTTTGGATAATAGAGATTTGTATAAATTCCCAGATAGTTCTATCCTCTTCGAAATCTGGATGAGTTTGGGAATGGAATCTTTATATCCCCGCCTAGCATTGCATTACATTTTTCCGGGTTTATTGAAAGGCGAAAAAAAAAGAAATTTATTTCAATTTACTTTCTCTACTTCCAGAGGTTTTGGATTTCCCATTTATTTTGGTCCTGAGTTTTATGGTTATATCCTAAAATATGGAAAAATTCTAGAACCTCTCTTCAAATGGAGTCATACCGTCTGCCACAGGGCGAATCAAGCCATTTTTTTAGTTGAAAATCGTATTAAAGTTAAAAGACACCATCCTGGAGAATATGAATCTGCCATTATTTCAGAATATAAGAATGGTATTTATAAAGGGATAAGCACCTTGTTGCATGGTTATTTTACCCGTGCTCCTAAAACACTCGGGATATACTCCTCATTAGATAAAGCGCTCGAAAACTTAACATTTTCATATTCTATAGGGGATCATGCTATAAAGGTAGAGACTAAGATGCCTAATAAAATTAGAACTGTTCCTTTAATTCATCATAATAAAATTAAAGAAAAATATGAAGTGGATTTTTACTCCTATATTCTTCAATTGTTTTTATTTCAAAAGCTTCTGATCAAGAAAATATTAGATTTTAAAAAAATAAAGAAAGATCTTATTAGTACTTTAGGATGGTTAGAAAAAATAAAACTTAGAATTAATCAATCAAAATACTTTTCTTTGCAGAGTCTTAGAACTGAAAAGTTTAGGAAAAT
>SDNW01000149.1 GCA_004524725.1 Promethearchaeota archaeon | reverse complement strand
TTTATACACCCATATAACATCTTTAGAATTAAGGAACGCTAAGTGACCTATCATTACGCTTAATATTGCGCCACCAATCACTGTTAACATTGTAGAAAAAAGAATAAAGCCTTCTTCATCTTCAGCCATACTGGCCATAAACCAAGTCACAAATCCTAATAATCCGAAAACATAAGCAAGTCTTGCAAAGTTAGATTTTTTGCGAAATAAGCGTTTCAATTGTATTATCGTTAAAGTTCCCCATTTTGAACCAAACAAATTCCGGATTAACCGATAGAATAGATTCTCATGAGCAACAACATTGATTTGTCTTTCATTTACTCCTTCCAATGAATAAAATCGCTCTACTTTTTGGTTAACCAGATACAAAATTAATATCGGGACACTTATCGCTAGCAATAAACTTAACGTTATGTTTAGAACGAATCCATTTAATAATACGGGATCTATGCTGTATAGTATAATATTCGAATACCAAAATGATGGATAAAATGCTAACCAATTCTTCAATTCAGGACGGCTTAAAATATCGTTTAAAAAGAAAATAACAGCATACATTATTACAACTAATAAAATTGTAAAAATCCATATGAGTAATTTACCAAGCTCTCGTGCTTTTTCGCTTTTTGATATCTTGTGTTCAAGCCAACTTGCTAATATGGAGCCAATTAAATTGGCAAAACTTATCATTCCAAAAAGACTGAAATATATTGTTATGTATTGAACGGGATTTAAATTAATAAGTGGATTGATTAACCCGATTACAATAGGCCCCAATATTAATATTGCAGCTAAATATATAGGTATTTTTCCTATATACTCACCAAGAAAGATATCTTTTGAACTGATTGGTGTTGCTAGCATCGATTCTTTAAAATTTATTTCACTTTCTCGATATACATTGTTTAATGGATACATTACTAGTAATAAAAAGAATGCCATCATTAGAGATTCTATTATTAATACCACTAAGGGTCTAAATATTGTAGAATATTGTATTGCTATGGTGGGCATAAAAACATCGAATAGGAGGGGGGCGAATACAAGAGCCCAAGCAAAAAGCGCGGTATAGATAGAAATAAAAAAAACAACCCGATGATTTCTGAATTTACTTGTCCTTATTCTAATCTCATTTTTGGCAATTATTTGCCATAAGCTATTCTTATGCTCGTTTTTATAATAGTCTCTGTCCTGTTTGTCATGTATTTCGACTGAAACTACCTGTTCTTCATTTTTAATTACGGTCAAATTTGTATCAGCCTCGATTTATTATTTTTTCTTCCTATTTACTTTTTCACTTCTTCCATTAATTTCCTGATTACTAGCATTTCGCCACTCAAGTAAATCCTCAACATGATCTGCTCCTGTAACTTTTAAATAGGCATCTTCAAGGTTAATAGCACCTACCGATTCGATTATCTCTCTTGGTGAACCTTCAATCTTTAATTCTCCATTGACAATGATCCCTATTGTATCACATAATTCCTCGGCAACATCCAATAGATGGGTACAAATAAAAATTGTTTTGTCAGCATTTTGAACAAGAACCGCGAGAAGATCCTTAACCATCCGGGCTACCGCTGGATCTAAGTTAGATGTAGGTTCATCCAAAAAGATTATCTCTGGGTCTTGGATTAATGCTGAGCATAAACAAACCTTCTGCTTCATTCCCCTTGAATAGCTCTCTAATAAATCGTTTTCCCTTCCTTCTAAACCGAAAAGCTCAATTAATTCACTAATTCGTGCTCCTAATATCTCTTTAGGCATACTGTATAACTCTCCAATGAATTCTAAAAATTCACGAGCAGTGAGTTTTGAATATAGTCCAGGAGATTCTGGTAAAAAGCCACAAATTTGCTTTACATTATTGCTTTGGAGAGTGATATCATATCCCCCCACCATCGCCCTACCAGAAGTTTTATTAATAATCGCATTAAGCATCCTAACTGTAGTGGTCTTCCCAGCTCCATTAGGTCCTAAAAGACCATAAGTTTTACCATATGGAATACTTAAATTTAAATTATTAACGGCATTTAGCTTACCAAATCTTTTAGTAAGTTCCTTTGTTTTAATTGCATAACTTTCTGTAATTTTAATACACCTCTTTTTTATGTTTAAATTTTAATAATTGATTGGTAAATCGATTAGGAATACCCATAAAATATATTTTCATTTTTCTCACACCTTCTTTTCTAATTTATTAAATACTTCAACTTTTGCATGTTTAGACAGCCAACCGGTAATAATAATAACAGACAATTGACTAAAGAGTAATACACTGAAATAATAATCAATATTATTGCTTATAACTAGTACCATTATTGAAAAAAACTCAAGTATAATTGGTAAAAAACTACTGCTTATACCTATAAACAAGAAGATAATAACTCCAAACTTTATATTTCGAATTGATTTATTACTCGTTAGTTCAAGCCATCTTGCATTTTTTTTCTTGACTTGACACCAAGCGCAATATATCATAAATCCGATTCCTAGAATAACAATTAGATTAACAACAAAATTATAAATCAAATTTAATGCTACATCTTCAAAGACTGTAATAAGGGGCCCAGAAAAAGATATTAGATTGATAAGACTGTGAATTATTATCGGAAAAATAATGTTGCGAGTAAGAACATATGAAATCCCCAGTGAGATTGAAATAAAGAATACTCCAACAATATGTACAATACCTCCATATAAGTTACCGTTTACTAAATCATTTGGAAAATGAGCTACAGCGAAAATGACACTTATAACTATTATAGCAACAAAAGAACTCATCCCTCTTTTTTCCATCAATGGTAATAATGTTCGGCGATACACAAGTTCCTCAAAAATTGGGGCTCCAATTGTAAAAGGTAAGAAATAAATAATCACATTCAAGGGATTGCTAGCTTGTGTTGAATTTAATATAATTCCTGAATATCCGGATATTGGATTTAAATTGAAAAAATTAATTATATATTTGAAGCCTAGATTGATAATAAAAACTACACTGACTGTGATAAAAAGCAAAAGAATAGTAGTTCCAATTTCTTTAATAAAAATAGGTTTTTTATCAATTGTTTTAACATCAACAAGCGGAATTATAACAAAATATACGAGAAGTATTGCAATGATATGAGAAATGAATGTAATACTTAATGATTGTATCAATAAATCATTATTCATCACAATATTACCTGTGAACATAATAGTATTGATACAATTTTGAATAAAATATAACAAAATAGGACTTAGAATTACTAACATCGAAGGAACAAAGAATTGAGTAAATTTTCCTCTTCTTTCATTGACAACAAACATTCGATAGACCTCCTAATCCTATAGCTTATTAATTTTTAATTCTTTTTTCCTTACCGAATCGAATTAAGAAGCAGATATTCATTATAATAGAAATACCCGTAAACATTCCTTCAAGAAAATCAAGAATAGGCAATTCAATACTAATAATTCTCAAGACAATCATAATTAATAATGAAAAAATGCCAATTATCAACAGGTTTTCCTTTCTTTTAACTAACCTCAAAAGTTTTTATCCTCCCGATACTGATTATTTAACTTTTTTTTCTCCTCAAGTCGTTTTTGATTGATAATCGGAATTAATATTATAAACCAACTTGGAATCAAAGCAAGAAACGGAAATTTCGATTCGATAAATCCTGTGAATAATAATACTAGATAAAAACCTGTTGATAATACAATGATTACCACAACAGCAAATATCATCCTTTCATACTTATCCATATTTTTCATCACTTCTTTTTTTAAACCTAAATTGAACTAGTCATGTAATTTCATTTAGTAACTTTGCCACGCAAAGTTTCCTAAATACAAATAGGTGATATTGATATTTAAACTTTGCCATACAAAGTAGAAAAAAAAGAACCCAATCCCCAAAAATATAGACTTTACCTTGCAAAGTTATTAATTATCAAGATTATTCTTAATAATCTTATTATGGATATACAGAAATGAGTAATTGGTAAACTTTAATGGTTGAATATAAAAAAACCCAAATCTTATAATCCTTAAAAAAAGTCTACTTGGTTTAACTTGGTTAATATAATTTTCACAATCCTTTTAATTGATTTCCCTGTGGTTTCGATCTTAAAATCCGCTGCTGAATTATAAAGGGGGTATCTAATTTCAAAAAGTTCCTTAATATCTTCTAAGGGTGCAATTGTATCAATCAATGGTCTACTTTTTATTCCATCTTTTATTACTCTCTTATAAATCTCTTGAATTGAAGCCTCTAATAGAATGATATAGCAATTTTTTCTCAAATTATCGACATTAATTTGATTAAGGACGATTCCCCCTCCACAAGAAATCACTACCTTACTTTGTTTAGATATTTTCCGGCAAGCTTCGATCTCATAATGTCTAAAAACAGCTTC
>SDNW01000036.1 GCA_004524725.1 Promethearchaeota archaeon | reverse complement strand
TAGTCCTCAAGGATATCAAAATCAATAGGACCCTCATTCTTATCTATATAATCAATATCATAATCATCTTCATCAAGTGCAAATTCCGGAAATTCCTCTATTTTTTCTCTATGTGAGAGGTCGACTAAAATAGAATAACTCATGTTTGTTACTCACCATGCACTATTGATTGACTTTATACCGGATGTGTTAAATGCTAAATCTAAGTTTCTTGCGATTTAATTCTTACATATTATATGTAATTGATTTTTATAAAGCTTTCTAGTTTATGGCATATAAACTTTACTCCTATTTGATATTAAAGATTTCGTAAAGCGAACCAAATAGATTAAATATATAAAAAGAGAGGAGCTAAATTATTCTTTAATCGCTATAAAATCTCTTTCTGCGGGAGCATCTTTCTTTACAATTGCTATGTCAATGCCATTGCCTGATGCCATATCACGGATGATAGAGGATGTCACAGCTTTTATAACTATTTCTTTACCTTCAGTGATCGATAAATTTTCTTTAAATTTTGCCTCTAAAACTCCCAAGGAAAAATTTTGACCAGAACCAACAGAAGCGAATTTATCAGGTAATATTGAACCATAGGCCCCAATATCCAAAAGAGTTGGTCCTTCTTCTTCGGTAACTCCTCCTAAGAGTAGACCAACTTGATAAGGGAACATTTTATTTTGATAGAGAATATTACTCAACATTTTTCCCGCAGATTTAACTTTAATTGGTTTTTCTTCTTTATATTGATATAAGCTTGTTTCTGCCTTTAACACATCAATTAAATATTGCGCATCAGCAACTGATCCTGCAATAGTCATATAAAGATGTTCTTGAATTTTGTGAAGTTTTTCTGCGGTCTTGCTTGAGACGAAATACGCCATCGAGGCTCGCTTATCTGTTCCAAAAATTACAGCATCTTTACAAACTAATCCAACCGTTGTCGTTCCTGTTTTAAACGTAGGAGCATCGGAATTTTGGCTATTAGAAATCAGATTTTCACTAGTTTGGGAGAAATGTGAATTCATTGGTTTTAATAAATCTTCTTTTCTCATACATAACTTATAATTTAATAATATAAGAATTTTCTGTTAATTTCTTATAAACTCCCATGGAGCTATCATTTTATCATGTTTAGCTTAATCAATAATACGCGATATTCTTGAAAGTGGGTGTCCTTTTGCTCTTAATTCAATTTCGTTAAACCATCCAAAGGGAGGCCTTAGAGTTTTAAAATTATTTTGCTCCAATGCCTCTTCAAGTTCCTTTAATGTTTGAAAACTGAACTTTGGTGAACTTAATTTTCCAAATAGATGAGCAAAAGAAAGAATAACTATATTTTTAACGTTAATTTGAGAACTAATATTTTGAATTTCGATTAAAGCATTTGGGATGATATTTGAATCGTCCTCATCCCTTTTTTCAACAGTAATAAATAATACTAAAGAATTATCAAGAGTCCCTTTTTGATTAGTACTAGATATTTCTTCAATAATTTTTGATCGACTTTTTGATTTTACTTGATAGTTAAAATGCGAACAGTGAAAGGATAAAAATCTCATGAATATAGTTTAGAATAGAACTAATAAATAGCTTATAGGTAGTATTAAAAAAATTATAATTTTAAAATCTTGTCGATATGCCCATTCCAAGCTCCATCCAAGATTGTCTTTAAAATTTTGTGGCGATTTTCTGCGGGAATTGGTCGTGGCATATTATCCAATTTCATTTGGTTTTGTGATGCGTCATTAATAGCTTTCGAAATAAAATCTTTTGGGAACTCTTGATAATCAGATATTTTTGTTTGTTGTCCAATAGTTTTATAAAAGTCAAAAAGACCCTCCACAGTAGTCTTTGTTAGATTGTGGGTGACCTCTAAATTCAATAGATTGGCAATAACTTCCAATTTTTTAGAGATATTTTTACCATAGTAGGCAACATAATAAGGAAGCATTAAAGCTGTAGCCTCACCATGATCCATAATTGAGAACCATGAAAAAGAGTTCATGTGAGGGCCACCTGTTGATTTATATACTATAACTGTACCACCTAAAGTACACGCAAGCGACATCATTTTCCGAGCCTCTAAATTCTCTCCATCTTTAACTGCTTTTGGTAAAAAGTTGAATACTAACCTCATTCCCTCGATTGCTCTCATATTTGCTTCAGGATCTACATCATCATGCACATTATTTAAATATCCTTCCATTAAATGAGTTAGAGTATCCAACCCTACGATCCTTGTAAGTTTTAGGGGACAAGATATTGTTAATTCTGGATCGATTATGGCTCTCTTCGGAATAATTGAGGGATCAGAGATTAATTTCTTAACTCCGATTACAAGATCAGAAACATTGCTATATTTTGTGACTTCTGCTGAAGTACCTGAAGTTGTAGGAATTGGAAGCAGAGGTAATAAATCCCCCTCCAATTCCTTCTCAATATTATTTACTCCGAAATAAGGATGAATGTCGTCTGTATTGAGTGTAACCAATACATTTGCAGCTTTAGCAGCATCAATGACCGAACCACCTCCCAAGGCAATGAATCCATCAGATTGCGATTGAACTGCTTTTAGGGCAATACGATAAATTGTTCCTACAGAGGGATTTGGTTCTATTCCCCTAATAAGATCATAATTAATTCCGCTTTTTTCTAAAGTATCAATAAGAGTAGAAAGATAACCAAACTTTTCAACGGAACCTCCACCAATACAAATCAAAGCTTTTTTCATTCCCATTTGTTTTGAAATCTCTCCAGCTTTACTTAAAGTACCCATTCCAAATGTGATATCGGTTAATTTCCAATTATTTATTATATTTTCCGCACTCATCTGAGAATCATTCTGAAAAATTTATTAATTTTATTTAATACTAAAAAATTTATAATATTTTAGACGTTAAATAATCCAATTCTTTTCCCCGATTACTTTCAATAGTTGAAAGGGCTTTTGAAACCGACTTTTTTTTATGAATAATTTCAGATATCGCTAAGGCAACGGCCAATGGGTCATCATCCCCAGGAAATAAGATATTTCGTCCAACTAAACAACCTCGAATATTAAACCCCGACTGCATACCTTCATGAAATTCCTTTAATATACTTGTCGGATTCCCCATCACTTCCCCTCCTAACATCAAAATCGGGTTTGAAGTACTTAAAGATACGCGTTTATAATCACTAGTATAGGGAAGCTTAAGCCATATGTTTGCTGAACTTCCGCCTAAGGCTGTTGCAATTCCAACAACCTTTGAAATTTCTTGTACATCTTTCTTAACTTTATAAACTCCAATCTCATCGAGAAACACAGGAAGTGGTTCAATAAATATAGGCAGATCAGCTTTATTGCATTGACGCACTATTCTCGCGCAAATCTCTAAAGTTTTTTGGCTATACTTTGCCATTTTGGTCTCAAGATCTAATCTGAGCATTATCTTAGCACCATCCAACCCAAAAGCTATTATATCTTGAATATTATAGGCCGTAATAGGATCATACATTTCATAGGGAGAACCAGAAAGCCCTCCTCGATTCAAACTGCCTAAAAGAATCTTATTATCCATAAAGCTCTTCCCATTAACCCTTTTTAAGAGAGAATTAATGATAAATAAATCATCGATGATATCGGGAGTTCCCATAACTCCATCGATTTGATCAAGCATAAGAACACGAATTATTCTACCTAAATATTCATACCTATTCGTCATAGCAGTCTTATTAGATCCTATTTGGGTAACATTTCTTGCGGGATGATCTGCTGCGATAATAACCAGATTAGAATCCCAAGGTTTCTCCTTCTTTATTCTTTCCTTGCACTCTTCTTTAATAACAGGATTCGCATTTTGGAGTTTTACCTTGGTTATCTTAAAAAACAGCTTTTTTGGAAAAAATTCTTCAATATGAAATTTATATGACCCCAAATCATAACCTTCTGAACTTCCCATTTTCAGACATCCTTTCAAAATTATTATTATATATTTTAAATATCATTGAAAACTCTGATTAGTTCTCTTACTTTATAGAATTATTTCTTATCTTCTTTAATTTTATCAATAGATTCTATATTCCACATAGAATTAGCAAGATCGATTTGATATTCCCCACAAAATTTTACTCCCTCTTTTAATAATAAAAATTTTTGATCTTGCTTTTCACTTTCAGTCTTTAAAGAGATATTTCCTTTAGAATTAATGACTCGGTGCCATGGTAAATTATATTTTTTCGTAGAGGAATGTAAAATCCAAGATACTTGCCTGGCTCCTTGAGGATTACCAGCTAATTTTGCTATTCTCCCATAAGTAAGTACTTTGCTTTTTGGGATACTTTGAATTAAATCAATTACTATTTTGGTAAATTCACTTACCATTTTAATTCACATTATCATCAATTTTACTTCTTTGATAAAATTAATTCAATTTAAATAACAGAAACTTTTAAACTTATAAAAAAAATTCATTAATCTTGGAATTATAGATAAAATAAAGAACATGTTTCTACTATGTATGATGTTGTAATTTCAGGCGCAGGACCAGCGGGTTCAAAATGCGCTGAAATTTTGGCAAATGCAGGATTAAAGGTTGCATTATTGGAAAGAGATACTCAGTGGCGAAAACCATGTGGTGGAGCTGTATCCTCACGTATCTTTAAATATTATCCTCAGCTTCGATCTCTTAATTTCAATCAGATAAATGCAATTACAATGTATTCATCAGACTATCATCAATTTAATTATTCATGGAAAGGGATAAAAGAAAATGCCATTAATGTAGATCGATTAATTTTTGATAATCTCATAAGAAACGTAGCAGTGGACGCAGGAGCTCAGTTATTTGATAAAACACTCTCCTACGATTTTATATACAAAAATCAACGAAAAGTTGGAATTAAAGCCAAATCTGGGTCAAGTAAAAGAGAGTTCCTCGGAAAAATACTGATAATTGCTGATGGTATGAGTTCTAAATTAGCAATGAAGTCAGGAATTAGAAGAAAATGGAAAATAAATGAAATTGGATTAGTTAAATGTGCAATACTAAAAGGAGAGAATTTAATTGATAAGGACTCAATATCAGTATTTTTTCAACCCTTTAAAGCATATGCTTGGATTTTTCCCTTGACTAATAATCAATTTAATATTGGAATCGGAACATGGCAAGAGGAAAATTTAAAGCATAATATCAGTGACTTATTTTCTAAATTTATAAAAGAACCCACAATAAGAAAGATACTTTATAAAAATAAATTTAAAACAATCTGGAAGAGTGCTTATCCTATTCCTGCAATAGGTATTTTAGAAAAGAGTTTATATGATCAAAACATTATGTTGATTGGAGATGCTGCTGGATTCGTATCTCCAATTAGTGGTGAAGGAGTCCATCCAAGTATTGTCTCAGGAAAAGCCGCAGCAGAAACTTCCATAAAGGCTCTTGAAGAGGAGAATATATCGCGAAAAACTTTAAATATGTATAAAACTCATCCAAATATTAAAAAAATAAGAAGGAATTTCAAGTTAAAGTTATCTTTAGTTGATTTCTTCTTTGAGAATCGAGGAAAAAACATTTCAAATATGTTTCATGTCGCCGAAGAAGATGAATTGTTTAGGGAGGAAGTGATAGGAATGTTCTTATTTAACAAAGTTCCATCGAAAGATTTTTTATCGAAGATAAAATCATTTAAATAATCATTATGATTGTTAGATTTAATGGAATATTGACGAGAATATTTAAGTTTATGCCTGGACCAATTTTTGGCATTATATCAACTTTAATCGGTTTATCTGGCGATATTTTAGCGATTATATTCCATTCAGAATATAATCTTAATCAAATGATAAGTGTGTTGGGTACAGGTTCAGGAGGATTATTCTTTAACTATGGAACAATTCTCTCAGGGATCTTTGCCTTACCTCTCTATTTCTATTTGGAAAGAGTCCTTGCGAAAGAGAAAATTTATGAAAAGGTTCGAAGAGCTGCTTTAATAAGCGCTGTGGTTTCCTGCATGTTTTTTATCGCGATTGGTATATTTCCTTCTATTGAGAATAATGTATTTTTTTTATATACTCATGGAATTTCAACTTTGTTTTGTTTTTTGAGTGGAGCGGTGTACATTCTTTTATTTAGCTACTTATTTTATAAAAGTTTAAAGTTTTCGAACATATTAGTATATATTGGAGTATTTCATTCGAGTTTGATTGTTGTATTTCTCTTTACATGGAATCCAGTTTCGGAATGGATGATGACATTTGGCATTATTATATGGATCTTGTCTGTGTCTTTCTATATGATTTATAAAAAGATGTGAGACGTTTAAAATACTTTTAAAGGTATTTAACATAAATCTATTTTAATGAGTGAAATAATTGGATTTATCTTAACTATTGATGCTATTTTCACATGGGCGTTAGCTTCCTTAGTATATAAATGGGGTTTAGGAAAGACTGAACCAAAAGCTAATATCTTCTTTCGACTTTGCTGTGTTAGTTTGAGTACTTTTATTATTGCTTTATTTTTTGGTAACATCCTTTTTTTAAGCAATATGGACTCTACTGAGATATTCCTCTTTATATTAACATCTATTATTTCAGGATTGAGTGTGACAATTGGAGATTTATTTTATTATAAATCATTGAAAAAAATTGACGCGTCTCGGGCATATCCCCTCACTCAATTATCGTTAATATTTGTATATCCCTTTTCCTTCATGATCTTCCAAGAAGTAGTCACTCCTTCTATATTATTGGGGGGCCTTTTAATCTTATCAAGTGTGTTTATTTTAAGCTCTAAAGATAAATCTGAAAAAATTACTCTGAAAAGAAGTATAAAGGATAAACTGTCCGAGGATTTAATTATCGGGGTATTATTAGCCATAGCAACGGCGTTTTTCTGGGCTATATCTTATGTTTCCTACAATCAAGCCAGAATATTAACGGGGGATATATTTTATTCTAATTTCTTTCGAATAATTATAGCAGCGATGAGTATAGCATTATTGGGATTATTTCAGAGAGATTATTATGATGGTTTTAAAAAAGAGAATAAAAAATATTTGAAATACTTTTTTGCAATCGGAATCGCGGGAAGTTTATCTTTGGGTTTAGCAGATGCGCTATTTATAAAAGCGGCAGAAATTAACGGTTTAGTTTTAACCTCTACTATTACTGCCAATACACCAATGGTGCAACAGATATTATCGATAATCTTATTAAAAGAGAAGTTTCGGAAAAGATTTTTAGTTGCTATAGGCTTAATTATTATGGGTAATTATATTATAATTTTTTTATAGAATGACATTTAATATGTTAAAAATAGAAATCCTTTTACTTACTAATAACGTTATCTTACCGTTTCAGAACCTTAAACGGGATTTTAATTTAGATTTTGTTGAGTTGAATAAGTTATTTGCTACTAAGTCACTAGCTGAGCATGGTTTAGGGTTTTTAATAAATATATATGAAAAAGATGAATTAAGCGCTGATTTTAATCTAATAAAAAAAATTATATTCGATACTGGGGGAACTAATCAAACGTTTTTACATAATTTAGATGTTCGGGGATATCCTATATATGATACAGATATTATAGTGCTTTCTCATTGGCATTATGATCATTCAGGAGGATTATATAATATTCTTGAAAGAATAGAGAAACCTGTTTCAATTTTATGCCATGAAAGTGCAACTTATGAGCGATTCTTTAATAGAACTGTTGAGATTGATCCTAAAACTCTTCTTAATAAAAAGCGGAGTGAAATAGTCGAGTTACTGAACTCTTCGAAGGTTGTAAATCAGCTACCAATCGATATAGAAAGAATAGAACGCTTTGGAGGAAAGCTTGTAAAACATAAGACTCTTAAAACTATTTTTACTAAGGACCTACTTAAAATGATGGTAAGTGGAGAGATACCTAGAACCCATAAGGAAGAAACATTCTCAAACTTCTTAATAAATAAAGACGGAGTAATTACAATTGACAAGATATTGGATGATAAATGTTTAATTATTGAACTTGGGAATTCAACTATTTTATTAAATGGTTGCTGTCACTCGGGAATAATGAATACTCTGGACTATGTAAAAGAAAACTCAAATAAGCCAATTAGCCATATTATTGGAGGGTTTCATATGGCAAATAGCACCCAAGAAAGAATTGATGCAACGTTAGACTTTTTGAGCAATTATCAAGAAGAAAAAGTACTTTTATTTCCTATTCATTGCTCAGGGGAGAACTTTATTAAAAACATTAATGCCAGGAATTTTTCAAATGTGAGGGCTTTTAATGCCAGTGTTGGTACAATATTTAACTTTTTCTCTTAAACACCCTAAAAACTTAAGAGAGATTAACACAAACTGATATCTAAATTTGTTGGATAAAAGCATTTAATTAAAAGTAGAAGTTCATTAAAAATTGTATCAATCTTTAAATTTTAGGTTTTAATATATTAAATTATAATTTTTGTAAATAATTAAAAGGTTGAAAATAAAATGCCAGAAATACACTTTAATAAAAAGAAAGGTTCTCAACTTAAGCTTTTCACTCCTGGTCCAGTTGATGTTCCAAAAAGGATATTAGATGAGATGGCTAAGCCAAATGACACTCATCGATCAAATCCTTATAGAGAAATGCACCTACTAGTAGAAGAGGGGCTTAAAAAAGTACTTTACACATCAAATGACTGTTTAATCTTTACATCAAGCGCTACGGGGATAATGGAGGCTTGCGTAAGAAACTTACTCAAAGATGACGAAAAAGGATTATTTCTTTCCATCGGTGCTTTTGGTGATAGATGGCATCAAATTGGTGAAGGAAATGGGAAGAATTCGATTAAAGAAGGTGTGGAATGGGGTCAAGCTATCAAGGCAAATCTAGTCAATGATCTTTTTGAAAAGGATAATTATGACGTAGTTTTTGTTCAAGCAAATGAAACATCCACAGGTGTTTATAATCCACTAGAGCAGATTGTTCCAATAATGAAAGATCATAATGCATTGGTATGTGTTGATGCTACATCATCAATGGCAGGAGTTAAAGTAGAAGTGGATAAACTAGGAATTGATGTGTGTTTAGCTTCAGTGCAAAAGTGCTTTACCATACCCCCTGGGCTTGCAGTTTGTTCAATCTCTCAAGCTGCAATCGATAAATCGAAGGAAGTAAAAAATCGTGGTTATTATTTTGATTTTCTAGAATTACTAAAAAAGAATAAAGTTCATGAGACCCCTAATACCCCTCCAATTCCACAGATTCGAGCTTTAGCTGCCCAATTAGATTACATTTTAAATGAAGAAGGATTAAAGAACAGATTTGATCGGCATACTAAATTAGCAGAATTTACAAGAAAATGGGCAGCAGAACAAGGATTTGAAATGTTTTCTGAGAAAGGATATGAGTCTAATACCGTCTCAACTATTAGAAATAATATCGGAATCGATATCGGTAAAATGGTATCGACTTTGATGGAGAGAGGATATAAAATTGTAAATGGATATGGAGATCTTAAAAACAAGACCTTCCGTATTGGTCATATGGGAGAGATTACTCTGAAAGAGTTGGAGAAGATGTTAGATGTTTTGAAAGATATCATTTCAGAGATGAAATAGTGAAAAATTAAATTTAAACAATAATTAATTTATTTTATCTAAATTAACCTTATTAAAATGGAGAGAGGCAATGAAAATATTAATAAGCGATAAGCTTCAAGAAGAAGGAATTAAAATTTTCGAAGAAACCGGTTTCGAGGTTGATAGGAAGTTTAAAATTACGAATGACGAGTTGAAGGATCAAATCCAACAGTACGATGGGATAGTGGTTCGCTCAAGAACAAAACTTACCAGTGAAGTGCTGAGCAAAGCTACGAATATGAAGGTGATCGGAAGAGCTGGTGTTGGTTTAGACAATATTGATTGCGAAAAAGCTTCGGAAATGGGTATAGAAGTGCTCAATACTCCGGAAGCTCCATCAATTACTGTTGCTGAGTTTGCGTTAGGTTTGATGTTTGCTCTTGCACGATATATTTCTATTGCGGATAGAACTATGCATAAGGGAGAATGGAATAAGAGTGAGTATTTGGGATATACTCTTCACGGGAAGAAATTAGGATTAATAGGATTTGGTAATATTGCTAAAACGCTAGCAACAAGAGCGATTGCTTTAGGGATGGAAGTAGCTGTTTATTCGCGTTTTAGCGCTGGTCCTAAAGCTGTTCAAGAAGCAAAAGATATGGGATGTCACGTCTATCCTTCCGTTGAAGAACTTCTAAAGGATGCTGATATTATATCTTTACATTTACCAGCGACTCCGCAAACAGAAAACACTATTAATGAAAATACGCTCAAGATGATGAAAAAAGATGCGATTTTGATTAACACTGCGAGAGGTCAACTTATTGATGAGGATGCTTTAACTGCTGCTTTAAAAGAAGAAAGAATAGGTGGTGCTGCTCTTGATGTCTATAGAAAGGAACCGCTTGATAATGAAGACTTATGGACTCTGGAAAAGAATCTCATATTAACACCTCATATCGCAAGTCAATCTAAAGAGAATCAGGTTGAGGCCGCAACCATGATTGCAGAAAAAATGGTCAAATTTCTCAAGGAATAATAGAGGGTCTATTATTTATTCTCACTTAAATCATGAAGGATTAAACCAGAGAGGACTTTTGGATCAAACCACGTCGATTTAGGTGGCATAACATCCCCTGACTCGGCAATATACTCTAAATCTTTAATATCCACGGGAAATAGATTAAATACTATCGCATTTTCTTTTTTTTTTATATATTGTTCTAGTAATTCGGGATCTTGTACTCCTCCAACAAAAAAGATATTATCACTTGCTCGTATGTCTTTGATGTTTAAAATTGGGCCTATCACTTTATCTTGTAAAATTGATACATCTAAGCCCTCAACTCGAGACCCAAAGGATGTGGCTTTAACTTTTAATTTAAACCAATTACCTTTTAAACATAATGCCATCTCGTGTTTACTCACTGGGTTGAATGCTTTTTCAACTGATTCAATCTCATATATTTTTTCCAGTCTCTTTAAGAAATGCTTAGGTTCTTCATCTAATTGTCGAATTACTCGATTATAGGCAAGAATTCTTACCTGATCGTCAGAAGCTAAATATGATAATAAGTAATTCCATGAAAAATCTTTATTATGATCGATATTCGAATTGGAAAGCTGTTGTTTTCTATATTTTGCGGCACTAGCAGCTCTATGATGACCATCAGCGATGTATGCTTTTTTATCCTCCAGAAGTTGGGCTAATTGTTTGATGACTTTTTTATTAGTCTCTTGCCATAGGATATGACGATATCCATACAATTCAAATTCAAACAGTGGCTTACTCTTTTTAATTTTCTCTTGAATCTTATTAATTTGTTTATTGTATTGATATACCGACCATACTAAACCCGCAGCTACTCTGGTAGTGTTTATATGTTTCATTCGATCCAAAAGTGGCTTTTCTCGTGTATGCTCATGTTTTACTATATTCCCATCTTCATAATCTTGAAGAGATATTCCTAAAATAAAGCCCTGTTGACTAAAGTCAGCAGATTCTTGTCGATATACAAATATGCTCTCATGGTCGACTTTATGAATAATATTTTCATCCTTATATCTTTGATAAGCTGACTTTGCATTCTTATATTTTTCTTCGCCCTCACCGTCAGGAAGGATTAAATGAATCAAGGAATTCGGGTTTTTTTTTAATTTTGCTTCTTCTTCCTTTTCTATTACGTCATAGGGATATGTACAAAATGATTGCGGTTCTTTCGGAATATAAGGTTTAATCGCAGAAATTTTCACCATAATATTTTGTAAAAGAAAGAAAACAATAAATTGATTTCTATTTCTTATTCTTTCCTATTCTTTTCCATTTAAATTAGCAATTCGATAAATATTTAAATTAAATCTATTATCTCTCTATCAAAATATCGATAGAAATTTTTGATTGAAAGCGATAAAGTTATTCTTTTATAAGAATTCCTTTACTTTAAATCATAATTTCTAAGGTGAGTAGATTACCATGTCAAAAGATATAAAAAATGTTATTGATGGAATCGAATCAAGTGAAAAAGAAACCGCCCAGCTGCAAAGTAGGATCAATAGATTACAAGAATTAATAGAAAAGCAAAAAGGAGTAATTAATGAACAAGACAACATAATCGAAGATCAGAAAGTAAAAATTTCTCGAATGTATGATATTCCCGAAGATGTCTTAGAATTAAAAGAACTTATTGGAACTCAGAGGGCACTTCTCAATGAAAAAGAAACCGAATTAGAGCTGACTAAAGGTGAAGTAGTACAATATCGAAAAGAATTAGAACTCATGGACAAACAAAATCTTCCAACTCAAAAAAAACTAGAAGAGACATTTGAAATTTTAGGAAATTTAAAGGCTGAATTAGCGGAGAAAAATTCCGAAATTCTTATGAAAAATGAAAGAGTTAAAAACCTTGAAAGCAAAGTAAATGAAATTCAGGCATTTGCGGATAAACTTCAAGATGAACAAGTCAAACTAATGACGGAAATGGATCAAAAAGTAAAGGTTGAAATGGAAGCTATTAGAAAAGCGCATTTCGAAGAAAGAAAAGAGCTAACAGCAAAAATTGCCGAACTAGATAATTTTCTTTTAGATAGTAAATTAGTATCAACTGAAGCGACCTCAGAAGCGAAAGATTTAAAATCTAGATTTCAAGAAATACGAGACAAACAAGAAGCTCTAATTAAAAAAGTTGAAGATTTAAGCGATGAAAAGCTTTTAGCTCAAGAGGAGTTAAGAAAATTAAATTCAGAAATGGAAAATTTAAGAAAATTTAAAGAAGACAACTTTCAAAAGATCACATATTATAATAAATTAATACCATTAATGGAACAAGAAAATCAATTTAAAGCATTCTTAATTGTAGAAAAAGTGGGTTCCATGAGTGTTGATGATTTAAGAAATGCCTTAGGGGCGCCCATTGTACTAGTGAAAAAAATCGTTCAAAACCTTCAAGATCATGGTCTATTTGAAATTAATGAAAAAGGAAAAATCTCAGTTAAAGATTTTGAAACTGAGAAATAAAACAAGAAGCTAGTAATTCTGAATAATAACTTCTTAAATTTTTGCTAAATCTTTATATAAGTCAGGTAATACTCTTTTGAACTTACCATCCTGAATTTTATCTAAGATTTCGGCTGCAATGGTTTTGAGAATTTCTCGATACTTATTGGGCTTTTCATCCCGTCGTAATAATAATGCAACCACATAATTTTCAGCACTAATATAATCTGCTCCTACTCCAGAAAAAAAGGATACTACTTTATTATTTTTAAGTGAAATGCTGGCAAAACCCGGTTTTAAACTCTGATATCGATGACTAGAATAGACCTGGGTGAGTAAATTATTCGTAATTTTCAAATTTTCGGGATAGAATCCCTCATTAATCGGACCAATTTCGTTATCCCATCGTATAACTAAGATCCCTACTGGCATTTTACCCAACACCTCGTTTTAGTGAAAAAAAACAGCGATAGGACATTGATATCTTACGGATCATAAACATCAATCAATCGTATTTAGTTATAAAAATAATTATACTCTATATTTATAATATTTATCTTTATTTAATCTTAAATAATCCACTTATCGATTAAAAGATAACCCAATAAACTGAAATAAGATTTCTTTTAATATAATTTAAAAAAAGAGATGGCGGGAGGGAGATTCGAACTCCCGAAGGCCTTTGCCACTGGATATATTATTGCTACTCGTCTTGGGGTAGCAATCTTAAGTCCAGCACCTATATTCGGTCTTGACCCATTCTTAGACATGACCATTGACCAGATTCCCGAAGAAAGAGAAATTCTTTTTTCTCTCGGTAATCCCGCCAAGCTATAAATCAAATTTCAATTTTAACTTATCTTTATAGTAATATAGATAAATCCTAACTTCAATTTAAATTTTTATATATCAAGTAACGCTTAAATTTAAGATTAATATTTACCATTCTTAATAGGAACTCTAATTAGTCATCGCTATTTTCTTTATTGTGGTTTATCTTGCGATTATCCGATTTAGGGCCCAAGGGGGGGTAGATTGGTTCGAATTCTTCGGTAAATAATTTAGGAGCCATCCAGATTTTATCTATGGGATTCCATTCGAAATTTTGCAACGGATTGTAATCGGTTTTAAAGTCAATTCCCTTATAGATTTGATTTAGAAAGTGGTCGCCATTGTAAAATTCAGTGCATATAAAAACATGCGTGACATCGAAATAATTAAAGATTTCTGAAAAATATTCAATGAAATTGTCGATATCAATATCTGGAAACCATAGTTTTATATACAATCCTTGTTCAAAAGATTTCACTTTTAGAAACGAATGCAAATAGTATTCTCCTTCGATTTCATAGATTCTTACCTTGTTAAAAAATCGAAAAATCTCTAGGATGGGAGGAATTGATGATTTTTTAATAGAAGGAAGGATAAAAACAACTTTTTGATGGAGTTGAAGGTTATTTGTATTTATATCAAGATATCCCATTTTTTGCTTAAGAAGTGTTTTTATTTTAGTATAGATTTTTTCGTCTTTAGGTAATGATCCCAGAAATTTCAGGTTATTTTTTAGATGCGGATAAACTGAGTTTAGCATTATGAATTTTGGGTCTTTAGGATCAAACCCGTGGTCTTTTTCTAGCTTGTTGTATATTCTTTTTTTATATTTCCCTTCCAGATGGCTTGACTTATTTGAAAATAATACCTTTTCCACGTGGTTGATAAATTGACTGATATCTAAATTCCAATTAACATGTCCATCCTTAATATCAATATTTCGTAAAAAATTCTGATAAATATGTTCTATTTTGAAACTAAAAAGACAATATTCACTGATATTTTTCTTGGAAAGCATTAACCAATTTAAATAACTTAAGTTTGGATTATTTTTCGGAAAGATATATTTTATCATGAAGGAGTAAGATTTTTTTGACACTTGATTAAACTGAAAAGAAAGAAATGAGTTGGAGAGTAATAATCTAAAATCTACATTGCTTACATCAATCGGTCGAAAGTAAACATGATATTTCTGTAATCTATAATATATAAATGAGGGTTGAAACTTTACAGATTTGATAAAGTGAGTATATGTAAAGTTTTTTTTCAAATTTGTCCATGCGTCTTCATTAGTAAAATCTTGTTCAATCTCGCAAATAATTCCGTCTAATCTTTCCAGTTGATTATAAACCAGAATTTCTTCTTCTTTATTTTTATTGATGCTTTTAATAATCTCTGAGAGATTAGTAGGTACAAAAAGATTTTTTAACGGAACATTCAGAATTTTCTCTTCTAACTGAGGAATATTGTTTCCAAAAAGAGAACGAACATAGAGTATAAATTGTTCCACTAAAGAAGGAGTATAAAAAAATTGTTTGGACATAAAATCATAAAAATTGCGCCGAGTGATAGTTGGAGTCACTCCTGAAGAAATTACCATATTGCAACTGATTATTTCTTGATTAAAGAGGCTGTGGAAGGAAGCAATTATTTCTTGTTGCTCATAGACATCGATATAAGGTGAATTTAATAAGCAGTACAAAAATCTTTTTTGCGATAGAGGTTCTTGGATTTCGTAATATATTAGGGTAGGAAATTTCTTCGCAATCTCCCTAAGTTTATTAATTACCCCAGGTTCGGAACGTAATATGATTAAGAATCGATTCTTGTTAGCAGTTAAAGTAATTAAAGAATTCACCAAAAAGGGACTAATAATAGGAGGAGAAGTAGAAACGAATTTTTCTAAACGTGATTCTACTTCATTACTGGTAATATTCTTTAATAAGGATTGGGAATATATTTCTTCGATTCGAATTTCTTTTTTTTTATACAGGGCCTCAAATACCTCAGGATCTTTAATGATATTTTTAATTGAAGTCAAGTCAAATAACTTCAAATCTTTACAAATGCTTAAAATGGTTAAAAGAGTGTTATATATATTTTCTTCAGTACGATACCTTTTTCGGTCACTCTGATAGAGAGGAAAGAGATTTTGAACTAGAAACTTTTTAATCAGAGGATCTTTTAGAATAAGATTGGGTTCTAAATCTGCAAATAATCCAGATTCGTCAATATATTTTAAAAAATTGAGAGACGTAAACTGTCTTTTTGATTTTTGCATTAAAAATCTTAGTTGGTTCATAATACGCTTGATTTGAGAAATATGTTCATAGAGTGTAAAAAATCCATATTTTTGATTCTTCTCAATAAACTTAAGACATGTACTGCGCAATTCCTCGCTCTGAGAGACCTTTTTAAGTACTAATCGGAGGGAATTAATAAGCATCCTTTGTTTTGAGAGTTCAGTTAAATAGTCATCTTTTAACGTAGAAAGAGTCGATTCACGTCTCTCAAATCCAAATCCAGTGAAAGATACTTGACGCGCTCTTTCGAGGATTAAAAAGTCAAGTAATTCTAATTCCGTCATAAGGTATTTTTCAGTGTATTCATGGTTAGATTCCAATAAGAATTCTTCTCGATAAGTTCTTGATCTTGTTTTCACGAATTTTTGACCATCGATACTTGCTGAAAGATAATTAAGATTAAAAATATATTTAAGATTTGAAATTCGAAACATATCTGCGATCACCAGAAAGCCACTTTCTAAAAGATTGGAAAATAAGCGTTTTAAATCGTCTATATAAATATGAGGTGTAATAATAAACCCAAAATATTCACGTGAAAAACCCGATAGTAAGATTTGAGAAGTTATATTAAAGGGTAAAGTTCCTAAGAACAATTTAATTTTATGCCATGGAAGTCTGGGGTGAAAACGTATATGGAAATAAAAAAAAGAAAGCCCAATAGTATTCCAATCTAAGAGATAAATTGGAGAGCAAAATGAATGCCGACTAATCCACCTTAAATTGGCAATAAATTTTCTTAATGAAAGAGAAGTTTTGAGTTTTCCATCTTCCTTGAATTGTTTGAAATATTCTCTATAATCTAAAAGAGCCCGATAGCTTTTAACCTCATTAAAGATAATATCTAAAATTCTAATAGTTTCGAGGAGATCCTCATTTTCCTGATAGGCTTGCTTTAACACGTTAATATAAATACGCGTGAGATGTGGATAAACATAGCCTTGGGGAATATCAATGTTTAAATTGCGAAAATATTGGAAGAGGATTGAGATAATACTTTTTTCGGAATTAGGAAATTTAAACTGAAATAATCTATTTCCCGTCTCAAATTGATAACTGAGATAGGGGGAGAAGACATCGATCTTTCTTATCTGCTCTTTCCAATCCTCAATAGACTTCGCTCGAGGAAGGTCTAATTCAATTAGCATATAGATAAGGAACAAAATTTGAACATTGTCTCTTAATGAGTCATTTAGAAAACACAAATAAGCCTCCCGTAGAAGAAGAAATGGAATAAATTCGGGGTATTTCGGGGAGACTCTTAGAATTATCGATTTATCATTAGTGTTTTCAACTCTAACCAAACCTCGTGGCGAGACGAGCTCAGGCTCAAATTCTTCTTCTGTTCCTATAATGACTGTAGCCATTTCGATAAGTGAAGGAAGGTTAAGATTGGTAGAAATTTGACTGATATACGTATCAAAGATTTCTTGTTCGCTTATATTATTGAATCTTATCTTATTATCTAACACAATTTTTCTTATAACCCCTTCCTATTAATTTATGATTTAGAGAAAAATCAATATAAACTTTTCTGCTAATCTTTTATGAATCTAATAAATTCCCCTTTTCTTTTTCTTCATTTTTTATCAAGTTGTCTAAATACAAATCCTAAAAAAAAATAAGGGCTCTCCTAAATTTTAGAAAACTATTTTAAAATGAGATGATGATATTTTTACAAATCATTGTTTTATTTTTAAGAAAGGGTTATAAATATGAAATTAACAGATATCATAGGTTTAGAAGAAAAACATGCAAAACTATTAGCTGATGCGGGGATTAGAGAAATGGAGGATTTATTAGCTTTATCCTACTATCAGATTAAACAGTTAGCACGATCAGTTGGAGTCTCAGTAAAAATGCTAGAT
>SDNW01000035.1 GCA_004524725.1 Promethearchaeota archaeon | reverse complement strand
TTAAATCCACTCCCAGTTGTTTCGAATTTTCGAATATTGATTGAGTCAAACTACCGGTATCCATTAAAAATAAGTGTTTGGAATCATTCTCATGTATCTCAATAGCAACAGAAAGACCATGTTCACCAATTACCCGATTGGCAGTAAGCATAGGTTGAATTACCTTACCATTGAACTTTTCTTCAGTTAGAACAGTTATACTAGTAAGATTATTGGTTAATACTTTCAAATTTACTTTACCAGATTCAATACTATCTGAAAAAATTGTCATATATAATCATTTACGGTTGAAGTAAAAAAGTTTTATATTGAAGAATTAACTTGGACAAGAAAGTAAGATTTTTGAATTAGTAAAAAATACTTAACTCGCTTCAATTTCTATGAAATTCCAATGTAAGTAAGAGGTCAAAAGAATGACCGAAATTAAAACGTTTACGAAAATTGCAATTTTAGCATATGGTATTGTTAGTTTAATATTTGCTATAATACTCATATTCTTAACAGATTTGTTCCTCGCCGCTCTTAATATGCCAACATGGCAAAATCCCACCCATCCAAGAATGTTTGGTGGTGCATTACTAGTTGTATTTATTTTTGCTGTATCAGTGCTTATCCATAAGGACTGGGACTGGGAAAAAATTAAATTTGCCTATCAAATTTTGTATATATGGATACCGATAAATATAGCTGTCGAAGCGATATTAGGGATGATTATTCTCCCCGAACTCTCTATTAACGCGATTTCAGAAACCCTTTTGGATATTATCATAATGACTGTTCTTGGTATTTTGGGTATTATTGCGTTTATCAAACAAAAAGACTAAATTTATTTATTCAATTTTTTTTTTAAATTATTAACATCCTTTTTATACATCTTTAACTAATAATTGAATAATATAATTGCATATCTCCCGTAGTTATTATGAAATTAAGAAGCAAAATTAACAAATTTAGGAAATCCTTATTCGATCGCTTTATTACTTATAAGATGGTAAGAATTTTTACCAGTGCGGTCATTCTAATCTATTTACCCTTAATTATCATTGGAGTAATTGTTGCAGCATATTTTGATCCCGATGGTTATTCAATTATAACTAATTGGATAAGCGATCTCGGGGGTAGCCCCCACACTCCTGCCCCTTATCTATATGATATTGCCTGTATAGTGGCAGGTACTTTGACGATACCTTTCGCTTTTTATCTGGAAAACTTGTTAGCCCCATTGCCAAAAAGACAAGGAACTCAAATTCATTTTTCTCGCATGCGATTCCGACTGGTAAGTTCTGCGTTTCTATTTAGCCTTATTGGGAGTATTGGGTATATTGGAGTAGGGATCTTTAGTGAAGATCGAAATTTTTATAATCTCCATACAATTACTTCCAGTTTAGCTTTTGGTGGCTTTACGTTAGGAGCGTTCTTTATGGGATGGACAATTGTCCTTTATGATACAAAAATCCCTAAACTGCTCGGTCTTTACGGTATTATTGGTCCACTGACTACGATCATCATCTTTCTTCTAATAAGCAATCCTTTATGGGAGTGGATTCTTTTGTTTTCGATACTTGCATGGATAATTCCCCTCTCCTTAATAGTGTTTGGTAACGAAGAATTAAAACCACAATAATTGAGCAAATAACTAATATTATTCTTCAAAAACTCCCAAAAAAGTATTCCATCGCTGTGTTTCGAGCTCGTTTAAGATGGTTATTCACAGCTGTTTCCGAAATCTGAAAATGATTCGCAATTCGTTTCGCACTTATTTCTTTAGGGGATCTAAAAAATCCATTTCTTGCAGCATAAGTGGCAATATCTATTTGCCTTTTTGTGAATTTAGGGTAGGGAATTGCAGATTTCCAAATACTATCATCATACTGGTCAATTTTATCCAGATCAACCATACTAATAATCTTGTAGTTTTGAGTAAACGAGTCTAAAATTTTATAGAGTTGAGTTAGATACTCCTCTTGAGAAATTAGATTTAATAATATAAATTCATGAGAAATATGAATAGGAAATAAAAATGCCCAGGGACCAGAATCTACAATTGGAAAGAAGCCAGAGGTTCTATTTTGATTCATAATGCAAATGATTTCATTTTCAAATTTGCTTAATAGTTGGAAGGATTGGGGTTTAAAATGCTGATTGATAAAATCATTCAAATTGATTGTTTTATTCGCTTTAAATCGTATTTTCTGCAACGCAAAAAAATGGGTTTGGTCATATTGAAATGCATTAAGAATTTCCACGAATTCTAATTCTTGAAAGAGTTCGGCAAAACCAACATATTCTAAAAAGTTTCCAGGAATTTGTAATCGTATGATTTTCATGAGTTATACTAGTGATATAAAAACGCTTTATAAAAAATGTTGTGATCGCAACCTCATAACTCATTAGACCTCATTAATTTATTATTAATAAAGACGTTTTTCAGAATCATAAATTTATTTAGAAAATTAAAATGAGGATTTAATTGAATATTTTAATAACTGGTGCTTTTGGAAATGTTGGGTTAAGTACTACAAAAGAGTTAATAAATCGTAATCATAATATTAGAATTTTTGAGGTTCCCAATAAAAAAAACAAGAAATTAGCACGACGATTTAAAACTAAAGTTGAATTATATTGGGGAGATATTCGAAGAAAGGAAGATATTGCTCATGCAATTAAAGATCAAGATATAATCATTCACTTAGCTGCGATCATTCCTCCCTTAGCTGACGAAGATCCTAAATTAGCACATGAAGTGAATGTGAAGGGAACGCTGAACTTACTTGATGAAATGAAATCGCAAACTACTGTTCCAAAAATAATATTCACTTCCTCAATTGCGGTGTATGGAGATAGAAGAGATAATCCAATGATTGAGATTGATGATCCTCTCCTTCCGAGTAAAGAAGATACTTATGCTAACAATAAAATTCAAGCCGAAAATTTAATTAGGGAATCCGGTGTTGACTTTTCAATCTTTCGTCTAACCTATATTACTTCGGTGAACAAATTGAATATGGATCCCTTAATGTTTCATATGCCTTTAGACACTCCAATTGAGATCTGCGATACACAAGACGTTGGTTTCGCATTAGCAAATGCCATAGTGTGCTCTGACATATGGGGGAAAACCTTCAATATAGCGGGAGGGGAAAATTGCCGGACCTATTATAAAGATTATATAGACAAAATGATGGAATTATTTGGTTTAGGAAAGAATTTCCTACCAGATACTGCCTATGCAAAGTCAGATTACCATTGCGGTTATATGAATACTGAAAAATCTCAAAATTTATTAAACTATCAATGGTACAGTTTAGAGGACTATTATTCTCAAGTTAAAAAGAAGATTGGAATCAAAAGGTATTTTACTTGGCTAATTAGATGGATGATAAGGTTACATTTGCTACGAAAGTCTTATTATTATAGAAGATTTAAGTTTTTCAAAAAAAAAGCAGGCGCATTTTCAATATCAGAGAACAAATTAATCCGAAAATTACTTTCAAATAACTATAATAAAATTAATTCTCTTGAAGAAAAAGTAAAACAATTGGAAGAAATAATTGAAGAACTGAGAAATATGAAAAACGATATAAATCTTTCATTAAATATGGAAAATGGGTAATCTAAATCAATTAATATACCAAATCTTTAGATTAACCTCTTTTTTCTTCTTTTAGATATTTTTAAACTTCATTGGAACAAATTAAAGGATTTATGATTTTAATCAAATTCTCTATTTTTTCCTTATAGTTAGCCTATTTTAGTCGGAGCTTTGTAAGAATCTAAGAAAGTTTCCTATTCACTTATAACGCATTTGTAAAAATGACGAATAACGTATGATAAATAAATTATTAATTATAAATATCATTACAATTAAAATAATTAATATAGAATTTATTAAGACCTAATATTTTCGAACTATGAAAATAAAAATATACAACAGTTCTAGCAAAATCGATATTACTTTCATAGATTTGAAGATTTAGACACTAATGTATAAGAAGAGGTGTAAAAACTCAAGAAAATGGAAAAAGATACCCAGCATCGGATTGGATTCTATGCTTGTCAATGAGGTATAAATATACGTGGAAAAGTTGATTGTAATCAACTAGTAGATTACGCTAAAACCTTTGATGGCGTCGTAGTTGCGAAAACTAACGCATTTCTCTGTACTGAGAGTGGTCAAAATGAGATCATACAAGACATTCGAGAAAAGAAATTAACTCGAATCGTCGCTTCTGCTTGAACTCCGAGAACCCATGAACCTATTTATCGGGCGTCTATATCGGAAACAGATTTGAGTCCTTATTACTTTCAAATGGTTAATGTGCGCGAACATTGCAGTTGGTGTACAGTTGACCCTGAGGAAGCTACTGAAAAGGCAAAAATCTTAGTACGAGGTGGAATTGAACGAGCAAAAACCTTAGAAGTCATACCCATCAAAACAGTTGAGGTTGAGAAAGCATGTTTAGTAATTGGTGGGGGAATCGCTGGCATGAATGCTGCTTTAGACTTGGCAAATCAAGGCATAAAGGTTTACTTAGTGGATAAAAATACTACGATTGGAGGAAGAATGGCGCAACTTGACCGAACATTCCCAACCGACGATTGTAGTATTTGAATTTGCGGTCCAAAAATGCTTGAAGTCAATCGGCATAAAAACATAGAACTTCTTAGTTATAGCTATGTAACTAAAGTGGAAGGGCATGTTGGAAATTATCAGATAACCGTGGAAAAACAACCTCGTTATGTTAATTCGGATTGTAATGGATGCGGTTCCTGTTCAGAAGTATGTCCAGTATTTACTACTAACTATTTCGATGAACATTTAGGACCACGGAAAGCGATTGATATTGCATTTGGTCAAGCAGTACCGTTTCTCTATGATATCGATAGAGAGCATTGTGTTGAATGTTTCAGTTGTGTAGATGCATGTGAATTACATGCTATTGACTTCAGTCAATTACCAGAAGAGGTAAGCTTCACAGTAGGTTCGATTATCATTGCCACCGGATGGGATATTTATGAACCTTATGGAGAATATGGATATGGTGAATACGATAATGTCATTCATCAAGCGCAGCTTGAGAGAATGCTCGCACCAAATGGTCCTTTAGAAGGGCATATTGCTCGTCCATCAGACCTAAAACAGCCAAAAGAAATTGTGTTTATTCAATGTGTTGGTTCTCGCGATACGGAACGTCCTTATTGCAGTGGAGTATGTTGTATGCTTGCTTTAAAGAACGCGAAATTGCTGAAAGAAGAGATACCAGATGCACAAATAACGATCTGCTATATCGACATTAGAACTAATGAAAAAGGCTTTGAAGAGTACTACCAGAGAGCTAAAGATTCAGATATCAGAATGATCCGTGGTAAAGTAGGGGAAATTGCTGAAAATCCCGAAACTAAAAATGTGGAGATCCGTGTATATTCTTCGTTAACTGATGAAATTATCAAAATTGATGCCGATTTAGTAGTATTATCTACAGCAGCGCTTCCTTCTCACGGAACAGAACAGATTGCGAAAGTCATGAATTTAGATGTCGATACGAATGGATTCTTAACCGAATCTCACTTTGGATTAATGCCACAAGAGACTAAAACAAAAGGGATATTTATCGCTGGATTTGCCCAAGGACCAAAAGATATCGCTTATTCCGTATCTCAGGCCAGAGCAGCGGCTAGTAAGGTCGTGGAATTGACATCGGCAGGTCAAATCGATTTGGAATTAATCGTTGCCGAAGTTACTCCCGAATTGTGTATTGCCTGCGGTCGTTGCGAGAAGGAATGTCCCAAAGGCGCTATTAAAATTAAAGATGATAAAGCCGTCGTTGATGATATTAATTGCGATGGATGTGGAATTTGTGCAACTTGCTGCCCCACTTCGGCAATTGATATAAAATATTATCGCGATCATCAACTATATACAGAAATTGAAGCACTAATACGAGGGGAGGTAAAAAATGGAACATAAATATAAAATGATCATGTTTGCCTGCCTAAAATGAGGATATGGAGCCGCAGATTTAGCCGGAGTTTCTCGATTAAAGTATACTCCCTCAGTAAAGATCGTTAAAGTACGTTGCACAGGAAGAGTTGACGTTAAGTTAATCTTATATGCAATAAAAGCAGGAGCGGATGGCGTCATGGTGGTCGGATGAAGGCCAGATGAATGCCAGTTTAGTACGGGAAACTTTACTGCTCAAAAACACGTAGACTTTGCAAATCGTATATTAGAAAAGCGAGGTTTTGGCAATCAACGAGTGAATATGTATTGGTGCAGTAGCGCGGAAGGAGAGAAATTAGTAAAAAGTGTAGAAGATGCCTATGAAAAGGTACAAAGAATTGGTCCCAATCCGATTAATTTGCAAGAAGGTAACAATGAATTAATATCAGCTCCTATTGAATGAATCTTATAAGAAAATTATGGTTATAAGATGACACTCCTTGCCCAGGAGGGAGTTGATTGTAAAAATATTTGTAAACAATAAATTTTTTAAGAAAAAAAAAAAATGAAGGCTCAATGGTTCAAATTGTAAATAATAAGTTATTTGAAGGGTTGTCTCCCCAAGAGTTAATGGATGCCACCTATGAAGCTTCCAAAAATTTCCAGATCCGAGCTTTTTATGAGGCTAAGGATGAAATTCTTGAAGCAGGAAAATATGGGGAGCAAGAATTCTATGAAATTCTTGATGCTATGATTGATGCTGAAACGGAGCGTAAATTAGTTTTAGAGCATCTAAAAGGTAAAGAACCCTTATTTTTAGGAGAGATTGCGGATCTAATCAAAGAGTTTCCCCCAGATAATGTTATCCGAGACGTAATATACTTAAAAGAGCAGGGATATGTAGAAGAACTTATTGAAGTAAAAACAAAGATGGTAACTAAAAAAATCAAAGGGGAAGAGAAAGAAGTTGAGGTAAAAGAGTATTTTTATCGATATCAAGTTAAAGATCTCGAATCTGATTTTGTTGAACACCATTTCGAACCCGTTTCCATTGTTTATGATGCCGGTGCGTGCTGTCAGTGCGGATGGTGTGCCGCAATATGCCCTGTTAATGCGATCGAGGTTGATGCGGATACCCTTAAAATCCATGATGATGTATGTATGAAGTGTGGGTTATGTTTCACCGTCTGTCCACGTTCTTTTTCTATAGATCAAATGAACGAAGCTATAAAGAAATTAGACATGAGTCTAAACTGGTCAGCAAAAATTGGAGCTTATATCGGTACTTATTCAGGGAGTACGAAAAATAATGAAATTATGAAGGTCCGGCAAGATGGAGGGGTGGTCACAACTATCGCTGAATATTTACTCGAGAAAAAGCTTGTGGATGCCGTTATTGCTGTACAACATTCCAAACTGCTATGGAAACCAGAACCGGTAATTATCGATGATGTAAAGGATCTCTATAAAACGGCGGGAACGAAATATGCCAATTCTCCATCTTTATCGATCATTGATCAAGCGAAGAAGTATGAAAATATTGCTTTTGTAGGGGTTCCTTGTATGATGAAGGCATTGGAGAAGGGTGCTCTTTTTCCCAGTGGTCTTCCATTCTTTAAAAACATTAAATACAAAATAGGACTCTTCTGTATGGAATCATTTCCTTATGAGGGAATTATCCAACTTGCAAAGGAACAATTTGATAAAGATATCAATGATTTGACAAAAATGAATATCGGCGGAGGCAAGTTCATTATAAGACTAAAATCAGGAGAACAATTAGATGTTCCCCTCAAAGAGGTACAGAAATATGCAAGAGATAGTTGTCATTATTGCGAGGATCTAACTTCAGATTACGCTGATTTTTCTGTAGGATCCATTGGATCTCAGGATGGATGGTCTTCCGTAATTACGCGTAATAAAGAAGCGGATGATATTTATAATGAGATAGTTAAAAATGGCGAAATTGAATCAAAAAGCCTTACGGAAGTCAAACCTGGATTTTTCCTAGTTCAAAAAATAGGTGGTATCAAAAGAAATAAATGTAAAGATCCCTATGATAAAATAAAAAACCCAAGTGAATAATTCGATCATGAGTTCTAAAACTTTTGAAGATCTGATAAAAGAGGTACATGAAAGGGGAATCTGTCAAGAATGTGGAGGCTGTGTGAGCTTCTGCAGCTCAGCAGAATATGATGTGATCGGTTTTAAGGATGCTTATAAACCACCAGTATATATTAATAAAGATAAATGCCTTGAGTGTGGTATATGCTATTACATCTGTCCTCAAACCCATATATTAGATAACGAACTGAATAAAACATATCAATTTTCAGATTTTTCTTTGATGCCAATAGGACATTATGATAATATTTTTTCTTGTCAAGCAACTGATCCAGAATTTTTAAAGTATGGTACGGATGGTGGAGTTGTAAATTCGATTATAAACTATCTAATTGAGAATAAATTGGTTGATGGTGCAATTGTATCCAAAACAGATGCTCCTTTTTCTAAAGAGGCAACCTTTGCTGATAGTAAGTATGATCTATTAAAAGCCTCTGGAGCAAAATTAGATATAACCCCTCAATTAGATGAAATACAAAAGTTCTGTACGTATACTCACTCCATCCCTGAATTAAATCACTATAAATTTAAAAAATTAGCGGTTGTGGGAACACCATGCCAACTTTACACAATTAGATGTATGCAAGATTTAGGAGTGACTCCTTCAGAAAATGTCGAAATTTGTTTGGGATTATTTTGTTATGAAAATTTTTTCTTTGAGAAATTCCAAGTCAGTAAATTTGAAAAGGATTTTAATATAAAGTTTAGCGATATCATAAAAATAAATATTAAAGAAGATGTCATTTTTAAGTTGAAAACTGAAGTTCCTCCTGAAAAAGTAATTCATATTCCCTTTAATCAATTAAAAAGTTATATGCGTCCCGCATGTAATGCTTGTAATGATTTTACAAATATTTATGCTGATATATCATTTGGAGGCTTAGGTTCCCAAGAGAAATATACTACTGTTATAACAAGAACAAAAAAAGGAAAAGAAATTTTTTCTAAAGCAGTAGATGCTGAAGTTATCACTTGTAAGAACCTAGATCAAGATAAAAAAAGTAAAATGGTTGAATTAATTAGTCAATATTCAATATCTAAACTTGCTCGTAAAGAGAAATTCATGAAAAATTTAACCTAGAGGGAGATAAAAGATAGCTAAAACAAAAAGAGAAATAGAACGGAAAAAAATCTTCGGCGATACATTCGAATATTTAGAACGTATTTATGAGCCAGACTTGAAAAGTTTGTTGAAACATTGTTATCAATGTGGTCGCTGCAGTGGGGTTTGTCAATTGAGTAAAGTCCAGAAATATACTCCGAGTAAAATTATACAATTAATCTTAGAAGGATTCGAAGAGAAAGTATTAAACTCAGGTGTTTTATGGGATTGTTTGACATGTAATCAATGCCTTAAAGATTGTCCCGAAAAAATTAATTTTGCTGATATCGTTAGAATCGCTAGGTATAAAATGCGACATGAAGCTAATCAAAATCCTGAAGAGTTAATCGCTCATAAAGGCATTTATACCACCATAGCAGAAATAATGAGCAGACCGTATATAGAACCAAAGAGATCCCTAAAATGGGTTCCGAAAGGGTGCAAAGTTACAAATAAGGGAGATATATTATATTATGTTGGATGTTTACCCTTCTATGAATATGAATTTGAAGATCCACTTTCAATTGCTCAAAATGCTTTAAAAATAATATGTCAAATTGAAAAAAAGCCAATTATAGTATTAGAGGAAGAAACTTGCTGTGGTCATGATATTTATTGGGGACAAGGGAAACTTAAGACTTTTATTAAATTAGCACAGAAAAATCTTGAAAAATTTGAAAAAACAGGAGCTACCACAATAATTACTGCCTGTGCAGAATGTTATAGAACATTCAAAATTGATTATGCAAAATTATTCCCGAATTTGTCCTCTAAATTCCAAATAAAGCATCTAATTGAATATGTGTATGACAAGTGGAAGCAAAAGGAAATACAGTTTAAAAAGCCTTCAAAAACGAGTAAAGATGTTGAATTTACATATCATGACCCTTGTAGATTAAGTAGGTTTTTGCCAGAAGAGATTAATCTAACAGATAAAGTAAGAGAAATATTTGCGGCTCTAACAAAATTAGGATATACCTTTACTGAGATGAAACATAATAAATCCAATTCTCTTTGCTGTGGTGTTAATTCGTGGATGAATTGTAATGAGAAATCCAAAGCATTGCGATATAAACGCATGCTAGAAGCAAAAACAGCAGCTCCGATATTGGTTACCTCCTGTCCAAAATGTGAAATCCACTTTGAATGCTTGCAAAATGATTTTGAAGATATAGCAGAAATCCAAATATTAGACTTCTCGGAATTTATTGTTGATAAAATAGAAATGATAAATCCAAAAACTGAAGGTGAGAAAAAGAAATAATGGAAGCATCTGTTTTAGTAATCGGGGGTGGTATTGCGGGGATACAAACTTCTCTGGATTTAACAGAATTGGGTTTCAAGGTTTATTTAGTAGAAAGGAGCCCATCGATTGGAGGGCGTATGGCTCAACTTGATAAAACCTTTCCTACTAATGATTGCAGTCTGTGTATTCTTGCCCCAAAGATGGTTGAGGTCTTTAGAAATCCGAATATTGAATTGCTCACATACTGTGAAGTGAAAAAAGTAGAGGGTAATGCAGGAGATTTCAGAGTGACCATTCTTAAAAAGCCAAGGTATATTGACGAGAGTAAATGTAAAGGTTGTGGGGATTGTGCTTCAAAATGTCCAAAAATAGAGGTTCCAAATTTATTTGATATGAATTTAGGTAAGAGAAAATCGGCCTATATTCCATTCCCTCAAGCTGTTCCTCCAGTGTATCTCATAGATCCTGAATTATGTCTAAAAATAAATAAAGGAGTATGTGGAGTATGTGCAAAGGTATGCCAAGCCGAAGCTATAGATTTTGAACAAAAGCCTCAAGATGTTTTATTAAATGTAGGAGCTATTGTCGTGTCTACAGGATTTGATATGCCTGCGCATAATTTATCCTCAAGATGGGGCTATTCTTATGATAATGTAGTTAGTGCAATGGAATATGAAAGAATACTCTGTGCGTCCGGACCTTTTGGAGGTCACGTATTAAGACCAAGCGATCAAACGGAACCTGAAAAAATTGCGTTTGTTCAATGTGCGGGTTCAAGGGATCTTCATGAGGGAGTGTCCTATTGTTCCAGTGTTTGCTGTATGTATACCGCAAAAGAAGCCATAATTACAAAAGAACATTCGGAAAATTCTAAATGCTTTGTTTTTCGTCATGATATTCGAGCATATGGAAAAAATTTTTATGAATTTACACAAAGAGCTCAACAGGAATATGGAGTCAAATACTTTCAAACAAAAATTAGCAAAATAGAGGAGGAACCGGAGTCAAAAGATTTACTCATACATTTTGAAAATTTAAAAACCGGAGAATTCGATAATTTTCATGCAAATTTAGTTGTATTAGCTACTCCTTTAGTTCCCTCTCAAGGATCTATGGAATTGGCTAAAATTTTAGGTATTAAACTAGACGAATATAAATTCTTTAAGGAACGAGATTATTATAATAAATCGAAATCAACTAAAGATGGAATATATTTATGTGGATTTTGTCAAGGACCAATGGATATACCAGAAACTGTAGCTGATGCTAGTGGTGTTGCAGGTCAAGTTGCTGCTTTGTTAAATTCTGTTAAATTTGAGCAAATTAAAGAAAAAGAAATTGAAGTACCAGAATTGGAAGTTAAATCTACTGATGAACCAAGAATTGGCGTCCTTATTTGTCATTGTGGAATTAATATTGGAAAGTATGTTCACGTACCATTGTTGGCAGAATATGTGAGAGCATTACCAAATGTTGTACATTGTGAGGATAATTTATATTCTTGTAGCTCAGATTCTCAAGCAAGAATTAAAGAGTTGATTGCCAACCATAAATTAAATAGATTTATCGTCGCTTCATGCACTCCTCGAACTCATGAATCTCTATTCCAAGAGACATGTCAAGAAGCAGGACTTAATAAATATCTATTTGAAATGGTAAACATTAGGGATCAATGTTCTTGGGTGCATATGGATGATGCAGAAGCTGCTACCCAAAAGGCTAAAGATTTAATAAGAATGGCAGTTGCTAAATCAAGATTACTCAGCCCATTAAAAGAAGAATTATTAAAGATCACTCCCACATCATTAATTATTGGGGGTGGTGTTGCTGGAATGACAGCAGCATTAAATCTCGCTAATCAAGGGTTTAAGACATTTATTATTGAAAAAGAAGGGGTTTTGGGAGGCAATCTTAATTATTTAAATGTTCTCTATCCAATTGAAGAAAATGCTTCAGATTTCCTTAATCGTACTATTAAGGAAGTTAACGCTAACAAGAACATTCAAATCTATCTGAATGCAAAAATTCAAGATATAAAAGGATATGTTGGGAATTACATAGTTTCAATTATTGATTCTAAGAAAAAACCTCAAGATTTGAGCATCGGAACCATAATAGTAGCAACTGGAGGTAAGGAACATAAACCTAAGGATTTATTTCAGTATAAAAAAGAAAATAAAAATGTAATGACCCAGTTGGAATTAGAACAAAAACTCAAGGAAAAAGGAAAGTCATGGCTTGAGGGTATAAATAGAGTTACAACAATTTTATGTGTTAATGCTAGACAACATGAAGGAATAACTTATTGTTCGAATATATGTTGTGGAAATTCTATTAAAAATATTGGACTTCTGAAAAAGTTAAAACCTGAATTAGAAATCGTAGTACTCTATCGAGATCTTCAAATGGCTAAAAAGAGATATGAAGATTATTATCGAGAACGTAGAAAGGAGGCTATTTTTCTAAGATACGATCTAGATAATCTACCAATTATAAGTAAAACGTCAAAATCTCAAGAAGATTATAATGTTAAAGTTTTTGATACAAACCTTCAAGATTTTCTTGAATTTAACACTGATTTAATTGTATTATCAACCCCGATGGTACCAGCAGATAATCTAGAAGAACTAGCTAAGATGCTCAAAGTACCATTGGATAAAAATGGATTTTTCTTGGAGGCTCATGTAAAATTAAGACCCTTAGATTTCGCAACAGATGGAATATTCTTATGTGGATGTGCCCAGTGGCCAAAAAATATTCAAGACACAATATCCCAAGCTAATGGTGCTGCAGGAAGAGCGAGTAGATTTTTAAGTGCGAAAGAAATTACAACTTCAGGAATAGTTGCGGAAGTAGATCCAATTAATTGTATAGGATGTGGAAAGTGTCAATCTGTTTGTCCTTATAATGCTATAGATATTTTAGAATCTACAAAAGAATTTGAAGATGTTTCTCTAGTTGTTAAGAAATCATTTATTAATTCAGCACTTTGTAAAGGTTGTGGTACGTGTGCTGCCACATGTCCAAATGGAGCTATATCTATAAAACAGTATGATTTCGATCAAATAAGTGCAATGATAGATTCATATTTATTAGAAACATAATATTGGAGAATAAAGAATAATGCCAAAAACCAAAACTAAAATTAAACAACCGAATTTCAACCCTGAAATCTTGGTATTTTGCTGCAATTGGTGTTCCTACGCTGGAGCAGATTTGGCAGGGGTTTCTAGATTTCAATATCCTCCTAATATGCGAATTGTAAGAGTCATGTGCTCTGGTAGAGTAGATCCTGCCTTTATAATAAAGGCATTAAAAGATGGTGCTGATGGGGTTTTAATTACAGGATGTCATATTGGTGATTGTCATTATATCTCTGGAAATGAATACGCAAGAGAAAGATTTGGTAGGTTACACGATATTATTATAAAACAATTAGGCATAGATGAAAAAAGAGTTCGCTTGGAATGGGTAAGTGCTTCTGAAGGCAAAAGATTTGCTGAATTAATCACTGAATTTACAAACCAAATAAAAGAACTTGGTCCCTTAAAAATCCTTTAAATAATCTATTCTATGAAATAAAAAAAAGGCTTTCAACTATTTTGATCATACTTTTCTTTCTATAATTTAGAAATTTCTAATAAATTTATGTTCATTTTGTTGTTTTCCTAAATTAATCACTAATTTGATCGCCAATTAGGATCACATTTATGATAATCAAACAAAAAGTAGTTTGAAATATTTGTTCTCCATCACAAATAATCAGAGAATTATCAGAAATGATCAAAACATTTAAATGTGTGATTGACTGATTTTGTAGTGGGGATTGAAATTAATGGAAGGTAGTGTTTTAGTTATAGGAGGTGGAATTGCAGGTATACAAACTTCTTTAGATTTAACTGAATTAGGATATAAAGTATATTTAATTGAGGAAAAGCCTTCAATAGGCGGACATATGGCTCAGTTTGATAAATTGTTTCCAAATAATGACTGTGCATTATGCGTACTTGCTCCCAAAATGGTTTCGGTTTATAGAAATCCTAATATTGAATTATTAACCTTATCTAAGGTGATAAGAGCCTCTGGTACCGCTGGAGATTTTGATATAACAATTTTAAAACGTCCTAGGTATGTAGATGAATCTAAATGTAGGGGTTGTGGGGATTGTGCTTCAAAATGTCCAAAAATCGAGGTTCCGAACCTATTTGATATGAATCTTGGGAAAAGAAAATCTATATATATTCCTTATCCACAAGCAACACCTCCGGTTTATGTTATTGACCCAGAATTATGTTTATTTTTAAATAGAAATGTATGTGGAGTATGTCAAAAAGTATGTAAAGCTAAAGCTATTGATTTTGAGCAACAATCAGAAGAAATAGACATTAACGTTGGGGCAATTGTAGTTGCGACTGGCTTTAATATGCTCGGAAGAGAATTAGACTTAAAATGGAGTTATAACTCCAAGAATGTAGTTAATGCGTTAGAATATGAACGAATGTTATCCCCTACAGGGCCCTTTGGTACGCATCTATTACGACCAAGTGACGAAAAAGAACCAAAAAAAATTGCGTTTATTCAATGTGTTGGTTTAGGTTATTCAGAGGATAATATCCCTTACTGCTCTCGAGTATGTTGTATGTATACCGCAAAAAATGCGAAATTAACAAAACAATATGCTGAAAATTCTGAAATCACAGTTTTTAGGCATAATATACGTGTTTTTGGTCGAGATTTTTATGAATATACAAAAACTGCCCAAGATGAGTATGGGATAAATTATATCAATAGTAAGATCATTAATATTGAGGAAGATCGTAAAACAAATGATTTGATAATCAAATATAAAGATATGACCTCTAGAAAAGAAGAAAGTTATAACGCGAATCTTTTAGTTCTAGCAGCACCTTTGATTCCTTCTGAGGGAACAAAAGAATTAGCTAAAATTTTAGGAATCGAATTAGATCGATATGACTTTTTTAAGTCTCAATCATACTTTAATAAATCTCTATCAACGAAAGAAGGGATATATTTAAGCGGTTTCATTCAGAGTCCCATGAACATCTCTGAAACAGTTACTAATGCCAGTGGGGTAGCAAGTGAGATAGCAACCTTATTGAAATCAGAAAGATTTTCTCAGATAAAGAAAAGATTAATTGATATACTTCCAGAAAATCAGGTAATTAATATCACTCCAAGAGCATTAATAATTGGTGGGGGAGTCTCTGGAATGACAGCAGCTTTAAATCTAGGGAATCAAGGATTTGAGGTATTACTTTTGGAAAAGCAGAATCAATTAGGAGGAAATCTTAATTATATTAATTTATTATATCCGACCCAACAAAGTGGCTCTGATTTCCTTTTTAATATTGAAGAGGAAGTAAGAAACCATCCTAAAATTAAGATTTTCCTTAATTCGGAAATAGAGGATATTACAGGGTCAATAGGCAATTATAGTATTTCATTTTTAGATATAAATAGAAAAGTTCGAAATTTTGGTGTTGGAATTATAATCATTGCCACAGGGGGTCAAGAATTTAAACCCTTTGGTCTATTTCAATACAATAAAAGCAATAAAAACGTTTTAACTCTATTAGAACTAGAGAATAAATTAAAAAGTAAGGATTTTTCTTGGATTAAAAAAATTAAGAATATAACATTTATCCTATGCGTCAAGGCACGACAGAAGGAAGGTTTCTCTTACTGTTCCAACGTGTGCTGTAGTAATTCAATAAAAAATATGAAGATACTAAAGGAAATTAATCCAAATGCTCAAATACATGTTTTATTCAGGGATCTTCATATGGCTAAAAAAGAATTTGAAGAAATTTTTAGTGAAAGGAAATATGTAGCTGATTATGTTAAATATGATTTAAAAAATATCCCTGAGATTGTTAAAATCAGAGAAGTTCCCGAAAAATATCTAATTAAAATCATAGATGCTAGAAATCCAGAAAAATTTATTGAATTTAATTCAGATTTAGTAATATTAGCAACCCCCTTAATTCCCCCTGATGATTTAACTCAGTTATCATTATTACTGGATCTGCCACTCGATGATAATGGATTCTTTATTGAAGCACATAGAAAATTACGCCCCTTAGATTTTATGGGACAGGGAATATTTGTCTGTGGATCTGCCCAGTGGCCTAAAAACATTCAGGACTGCATCTCTGAAGCAAATGGAGCCGCCGGAAGAGCAAGTAGATTCTTGAGTTTAGATCAAATATCAACCACAAAAGTAGAAATACTCTCTTTTTTACTCTCTATTGAATGTTTCTTCAAGGATATGGAGGTGAATGTCGATAAATGTAATGGTTGTGGAAGATGCGTGGAAGTGTGTGAATTTAAAGCTATCTCCCTTATCGATGCAAACCAAGAATATGAGGATGTGAGCGTACCTGCTAAAAAAGCTTACATCAATCCTGCTATATGTAAAGGATGTGGCAGATGTTCAGCAACATGTCGGTTAAAGGCTATTGATCCAAGACATTATGATTTTAACCAAATATCCGCGATCATTGATCCATATTTTCTGAGTGGAATTAAATCTGAACAAGAATTACCGAAAGATGGACAAATGCCTGTTTTACCTTAAAATAAAAAAACTGTAGGTTAAAGCAAAGGCAATATTAAAAACCTAGTTGATATATTTCTTTTCTTAACTGTTTTTATATTTAGATAATCGATATAATAGTCCTAAAATTCCTACTAACAGAAATGAGACTATCAAAACCGTATAATAAACTGCTTGAACGCCTCCTGAATAAAAAAGATAATCATAGGTTATCGGTACAAGTGCATTTCCAATAAATTGACCGAAAGTTGCTAATCCCGCTAAAGTTCCACGGCTTTCCTTCGATAATATTTGACTATAATACATTACTGTAGAAATCAAGGCTCCACCTGAAGTTCCTAATAACATATAGGCAATTGTATTAAATATTAAGACTTCCATTTTAGTAATATCCCCTAAAGATAATAGAAGAATTAAAGCAATAAATAAAGAACCAATCCCTATAAGTATAGCACTTAATATTCCATATTTCTTTATTAAAAAACCGATTGTTATGCTAGAAATTGCTCCAAATATTCCTGCAAATCCAATTATAATACCTGAAAGACTCTCTGGAACAACCCCTGTGAAAGTCCTTGAAGTCCAAGTTATAGCTGCTAGATACGTCTGAGATGCTAAAAAGGCAGATAAAATCATCAAAATAACAACAAATCTATGTAATTCGTGAGACAACTGCTTAAAAAAGATAGCTATACTTTTACATTGACTTTTATTCGTTGTAGGTTGTCGTAATAAATACAAAAACCCAAAAGCTATCATAGTTATGATTATAAATATAATATATAGATATCTCCAACTAATTATGACAATTTGTCCAGCTATGATTGGTCCCAACCCTACTCCGAGGTTAGCAATAGCTACTAGAAGCCCTACCTTTTTTGAGACATTTGCTTCAGGAGTTATATCAGTCATTAATGCAATTAATACCGGATTTACAAAACCAAAACCAATTCCCCCCAAAATGTTAGCAATCGCATAGGAAATCAAAGAAGATGAGAAGATAGCAATTATGGTCCCACAACCAAATATGATAAGCCCAAACATGATAACCGAGAATCTCCCTTTCATATCGCTAATCGCTCCCGAAAATAATTGAATAAAAGCAAAGGGAAACATAAACGCGGGAATTGCAATCAAAAT
>SDNW01000148.1 GCA_004524725.1 Promethearchaeota archaeon | reverse complement strand
TTTTGCCCCGCTAAATCCCATATTTTAAGAGTAAAACTTTCAATTTTAACAGTTTTTAAATCAAATCCATGTGTAGGTAAGTAGATGCGATCTATAGTATTTTTAGCTAATAATTTAAGCATAGTCGTTTTACCAACTGCTGGATGTCCTATGAATGATACTTTTACTAATTTATTTAACTCAGTGCTTAACATACAATATTCAATTGAAAAGAATTTATTAACACAAAAAGAGCTATTACTTTATATGAATCTGCATGATATCCCTATAATATCACGGTGATATTATCAGTGATGATTTTTAAAAAATATTAAAAACATCAGTAATTTGATAAAAGAATAAAAGTAAGATTAACGAAAAAAACGTAGGCAATATTAAACTAAGAGTTAATAACCTTTGGGAGATTCTAATACATTCTTGAAGGGTATTCATAATTACATCAAAATATTTGGGATCCCCCCATATTTTTATTCGAGGAATAATTGATTTATAGTAGCAAAATTCTACATCCTCTAAATCTTTACTCGCTTGAGGTAAGAGAATATCTAATTTTTCTAAAATAGTTTGGAGTTTGATTTTTTCTCCAATAGGTGAGTATCCCCTCCGAGTAAACTTTCTTGCAACAGTATGAGAATCAGAAGTAGTTATTTCTCCTCTTTCTATACCTCTATTTTGGAGCATATTAAGAATGTATGACCTTATATCCACATATGCATTGTTTCCGTCAAAATGGATAAATGCGGTCTGTTGGTTTGTAATAGTATCCTTAAACATGTGGACCACCAAACCGCCACGCCCAATACCCTCTTTTTCACTGTATTGACTTAAAGGATCTCTTACTACACCATATTGAACTTTACTAGTTCCTCGTTCTTTATTCTTTTCCTTTTTTATTGATCGCAAAAATTTTTCAGAAACACTAATTATGTCTTGTGCTTCATATGATTTTGATTTAATTAGAATCTCATCTCCAATGATAGAATTATGAGAATCAATAATGACAATATCATTATATCCATAATCTTTTGCGATCTCATTAATTCTTTTCCCTATCGCAGCTTGAATATCATCAGAAGGTAAAGGATGTCGTGTTACAAAAATTATTGCGGTATTATCGATAATGGTACCAATAAGTTTAGCAGAATTGGATATTTTTCTAGTAACATTTTTAATATTTTTTGTCCATAGAACAGATTCATCATTTTCAATTTTATTTACATCTTTTATTATTTGTTCTAGAACTTTATCTAATTCGTTTTGAGAGGTTAAGTTTTGGGTATGATCATTGGTTGTGTGATATACTGTCGTTCCAGTGATGTAATTAAATTTCTCATAGATATGTTCTGGCAAATCAGATGAACCGCATGTTTTAAAAGGACCGAAATGTATATTTGGAACAAAAAATAAACCTTTTAATTTCTTACTTTTAGTAGTCCGAATTGCTAAATATTGAATTTTTACTTCCTCCAATACTCCAATTCGATCAAAAAAGCTTTCAATCATTTCATCATTCCCTTCAGTCATCATCGATAAAATAAAGGCGCGAATGAAGGGATAACCCCCAATTCCTGTCGCCTCACGATAGATATCACTTACATGGGCCATACTTCGAGCGTAAGGGATAGCAAAAATGAAGGCACAAGAGCAAAAGAAGATAATAGCTTTGATGAAGAATAGAACACTTAGTTGTGCAGTAAAAATGCTATATAAGAAAATTCCCACAACAGGTTGGGCTAAAGCTAAAACAAGATTACCATAGGTTCCAGCCGTGGTAAATGAATAATATAACACAAAACCAATGATATAGGTTATTATTGTTCCTAAAATAAAAAATACCTCTTGAAAAGCGATGTTTCTCAAAAATATAACTAGAATCTGCCCTATTAGCAAGGAAATCCCAATTATGCCAGTTAAGAATGCATTTAATTGAACTGCCCATCCATTTGGTGGAGCAGCAAGTATAGGTGCCCGCTTTGCATAATAATATACCGCTACTATTACACCTGTACCCGAAATAATGAGAAATATGATAATTACCAAAACAAAATAAATAAAATTCCAAATATCGGTATAAATAACGTTGAAAATAAAAGAAAGAAAACCAATAATCCCGATAATACCAAAAAAGATTGAATATGCTGCCTTTTTAGACGAAAAATATTCCATATATGACAGAATTCCGGGAATTTGACGAGAAGGGGGTTTTTGCGTGAACATGCCTATTGATTAAATAATATATATTTGCTAAATTTATTTTTTTCGATTAAAATCTCACATAATGATATGAAGAATTTGTATAATTATGTTTTTTATTAAAAAATTATAAATAATTTCAAAAATATTAAAAAATATGTCGGATGATAATCAAGATCTAAGAAGGTTTGCAGACCTACGGTTTAGCCAACTTCTATCAGACGGATTTAGACTTTTTGCAAAAAATTGGTTTAAGCTTATCCTTCCCTTCGCACTCTTATTAGTGATTTCAATTGTTATTAGTAATTTATTAGTAATTAACTTAAATTGGGAATATTATCAAATGACTCCAATTGTCGATGCAATTTATCAAAAGGATCCGTTGAGTATTACCGATGCGGATTTGAATATCTTAGTAGAATACTTAATTTTAACCTATGTAATAAATTTGATATCCAGCATTTCTGGAGCTATTTTCACTACTTTAGCAATGAGTGTTGTGGCGATTCAACTTTATAGTTCTTACACTAACTATGGTGGTAATTTTAAAGAAGGCTTTAAAAATATTTTTAGTAGCAAGTTCCTAATAATCTTACTAATTTTTGGTATATTTGTGCCCTTAGGAACCCTCCTTATTTTTATTCCGAGTATAATACTCTTGGGATACTATATTTTTGTCTTCTTTACTTATCGTGAAAATCAAATTGATAAACCCTTAAGTGAAGCCCGCAATTTTTCTCGGGGGAATTTTTGGAGAATTATCGGAGCTTTTATAATTTCATCCATCATAATTAGTTTCATAAACCTTATTTACCAATTTATCATCGGTTTTTTCTGGAATATTGATTCAGCAACCGTTGTATCATGGTACAATCCGAATACAAGAAATTATTTTATGATTATAGTGGATGATATAATCTATTACCAACTCATTGGGCTGATTTTCTCTCCTTTATTTATCTGTATATTGACTCCTCTCTATACTTCATTAAAAGCAAGAAAACAATTAGGATATATGTATCAAAAGGGAGGTTATGCTATGCAGCAGCGCTATGCTCAAATCACAGGCAATCCTAACGAACAAGTTGAGAGCATAAGTATAGAAGGTTCGCAAGAATCAGATCAAGGATTTTATTGTCCGTATTGTGGTTTTCATATAAAGACTAAATTGAAATTCTGTGGTAATTGTGGGGAATCGTTAGATTTTGAATCATGAGTAAAATTTAAGTGAATAAAATGTATTTTAATATAAATTATAATTTTGAGATAAAACCAGAAGAGATCAACGATCCTATCATCTTAATTGGATGGCCAGGTATTGCTTTGGTGGCTAAATTAGCAATTTCATCAATAAAGGATTCATTACATGCCGATGAATATATGACTATTGAAAGCTTTGATTTTCCTTCAAAATCAAATGTAGAAAAGGGCGAATTGATGATTCCTACCGCAAATGTATATTATGTTAACAAGGGTAAGAATAATGCCAATGATTTTTTTATTTTAACTGCAAATTATCAACCACAATCATCTCAAGGCGTTTTCGAGTTCTCGCAAAAATTTTGTGAGGAGATGGATAAAATTACCGGCGGGAAGATTAAGATGTACGTGAGTACCGGGGCCATGATCTCTGAACGAATAGAATCAACCCCAAAGATTCATATATGTGGCACGGATGCTGATCTTGTAAAATCTTTTTTAAAGTTCGAGAATACGAAGTTAATGGAAAATGGAGTGATCGCGGGTGCAAATGGTATCTTACCTGCATGGGCGGGCCAAAAAGGGTTCGCTCCCGGTATTTGTCTCCTAGCTGAAACACTTCCTCTCCCTATGATGGCATTAGATCCGAAAGCTTCAAAAGCTCTTGTTAGCCTCTTGAAAGATTATTTTAAAATTAAAATGAATTTTGATGAATTAAATAAAAAAATAGAAGAGATGGAGAATATAATCGATTCTTATAAAAAGCAAACAGATCATTTTATGAAGAACTTAAAGCAAGACCGTGGTCCTGATTCCTATTATCGATGATTTTTTAGTTATTTATTTGACTAATTTCATTAAAAGTTAAAATTTTATATTGCTATCAATTTTATTATCTAATTAAATTTTACACTACTAACAATATAGGATAGTAATATAATGAAATTCTTTAAACTTTTTAATCCGTTTAAGATAAGACATTTAGAGTTATCTAATCGTATTGTGATGCCTGCGATGCACTTGAACCTCGCAAAAAATGGCTTTGTTGACAAAAAGTTGATTGATTTTTATGTTGAAAGAGCAAAGGGAGGGGCAGGACTT
>SDNW01000147.1 GCA_004524725.1 Promethearchaeota archaeon | reverse complement strand
TTACTCGGTTCTATTAGTTTAAATGCATCCCCATCAATAGATTTCATTGTTCCAATTAAATCTCCGTAGGTCCGCTTCGCTCTATTTAAATGTTCTTCATAATTATTGAGTAAATCCATGGTCATTTTATTGGTTAAGATTTTAACTTCCGGATTATACTTTTTGATCTTGTTATAAAGGAGATACATGCCCCCATTATGATCAAAATGATGATGGGATGTAATTAAATATCGAAAGGAATCTAAAGGAATATGATTATTTTTAAAGTAGCGCAACACTTTTTTTATATCTAATGATGAGCCACAGTCCAATAGAATTAATCCATCATCGAATTCCCCTAAGTAAATAGAAAGCATTCGGGGTTTTCCATATGCTCTAACATCGATATGATGAAGATAATCAGAAATCTTTCCTGAATTAACGGTAATTAACTCTTGTACCATAAAAAGAAAAGGAAAAACTAAAATAATAGTTTTTTCATATTAAAGAACGTCTCAAAAACCGAGTTTTTGACTCCAAAATTTCATTTTCATTTTGATGTCTTCCCGTTCTGACTGACTGAGCACATATGTTTTACTACGAAGGTCAGTACTGGTATTATGGATATTTTTTAGGACGCTATTGTATCCTTGTTTTTTAATATATTCATTCTGGAATTTCTCTAATGCTTTTGAGAGTTCTAAGCCGGTTAATGTTTCAAGACCGTCATAAATTAAATCAAATTGCTTTTTCAAAAGAGCTTGAGATTCTGGGGATGGTGCCTGAGCAGGTACCGGTTCTTCTAATTTTTTGACCGTCGGTTTTTCTTCCGCGGGTTTTGGGACCTCTACTTGAGGTTTTGGGAGGGTTCGGGGTTTAGGAGTTTCAGTGGCGGTTTTCTGGAGGACTTCTTGTTTAATTCCATGAATTACTTCCTTTCTAGCCGACATCCAAGCTTCTTCGAGTATCGGGACAAAAATTTTGATGTGTTCTTCAATAATACTGCCAATACCAGCTATTTCTATAATAGTATCACCTTTTACTTCTGTTTTAGATAATACACAGATGACCACTTCTTCATAGTCTTTGTTAATACCCCATAAGTTTTGTAAGCCCCTTTGTCGATAGTCTACATTGTCCATTTTATCAAATTCATTTATGATCGCAGCATGCGTCGGATCTGCGAGGTTAAAGTTGGTTGCAATTCTAAAATTCACATGCGAGGGGCGACTTTTTATAGCGTCAATATCAATATCCGTTAGAAGGGGGGCAACAATTAAAACCCGCATCTTTGCTTTCGCAATCTCTTCATTTATATGTGCATTAGCACTCTCTGGAGACCGAATGAACCAAATATCTTTCATAGTGAAGGCACGTCCAGTTCTTGCCTGATCCCAGAATTCCTTGGTGACCTTTTCAGAAGTCTCTAATTTATTAAGGATGTCGTCCAGGGTGTTATTGAGAGTCCTGACGATTTGATTTGAAAACGTATCTTTCAAATCACCAAGTCCTTCAAATGCACTTCCGGATATGCCTTCAATTTTCTCCTCAGCCATGCGAACAGCTTTGTTAAAGTTATCTGCGATATCAGAATAGATCTTTTCTTTATCTTCTTCTGCTTTAACCGCAAGACCATCGATATCTTTCAATGTATCTTTTAAAGAATCCTTAATTTTTGAGATAACTTCTGTATTCACTCCAGTTGATGCTTTTTTTAACTCATCACTGAAAGCCATCTGATTGACACTTAATTGGACATTGATGGAATCGGTAATATCTTTTAAGCGAGCATTAACTACTTTATCAATGACTTGATCAACGGTTTGCTGAATGACACCTAACCTTAACTTTTGGAGATTATCAGAAACCGTGCTTTTAATATTATCGAATTGATTTTTTAAATCAGATACTTGGTCCTTTATGATTTGAGAAGTCTTTTTATTTATCTCATTAAATTTTGAGGAGAGATTATTTAACTGTGGACTCTGTACTATTTCATCGGTGACTCCTTCCAAACTCGAAATGTCCTTCGTGATTCCTCGAATTTTATCCATGACTGCTAGAGTTTCATCAAATTCTTTCTTTTGCGATTGGATTTGAGTCATCATATTTTTTTTTAGTTCATCCATGAGCTTACTTGAATCTTCAGGTTTTACTGCTACCGGTTTTGGAGTAACAGCTTTACCTTCAAATTGAGCGAAGGATTGATTTAATTGTTGAGGAATACTATTCTTTATATCAGAAATATATGTACGGAACTTCCTTAATTGACTGACTAATGCGGCATAGGGTGGTAACGCAGTATAATGTGGTTGAGCTCCTACAATTTCTTTAAAAAGACCTTTCTCTATGAATTTATCAGCAATGTTTTGACACACTTCTTTTGGCTCATTAATTAAAAGTGCCATCTCACCGACAGATACTGCTTCTCTTCCAGTGGTTCTAAAATATAATTCGATTTCTTTGTCGGTTAAATCTAACTCGCTTAATACTTGACGCGTTAATTCCTCAGAATAGGAGACTTCTTCCCGCTTTAGAGTGTGTTTTATTTCAAAATTCTCAACTTCTAAATATTGATTGAAAAACACGATTAATTTGTGTTCAGGGTCTCCATGGACTGATTCTTTTTTGATGGGAAATTTGGTGGTATCCATATATTCCTTTTTAGTTATTCTAAAGGGAATCTCCTTTAAACAAATCTTACAAGAATACTTAATTTCCACTTCATCTTTATCTTTAAACATGTACATTATATACTCATCTCATTTTAATATTATCTGAATTAAAAGGTGACTTTTTCGGGATATGTGACTTCCAATAAATTCAGTGCTTTTCTTGCTACTTCATAAGTAATTTTACCATCCTCACCCTCATTTCGATAAGCCTCTCTTATTTTTGGCAACAGATATTCGGGAAAGATTATTAACGGTTTTATATCTGTTAATAAAAGAATCCAACTACGTTTATTCTGGTCTTTAACTTCCGTTATGATATTTAGCTTTTTGAGATTATCGAGCAAGATCTCAGTCACTGCGAACTCTGAGAAGATTTTAGGAATTTTATCTAAGGGATAATGATTGGATCGCATCAGAACAAAAAAGTCGTAAACATCTGGATTGAGGAGTATGGCCGCTAATTTCTTCAGTTCTTCTTGAGTTTGTTCATAGGGATCATATTCCGCAAAGAAATCAACAGATTTTTGCGTAAAAGTTGGAAGTAATTCATTATTTGTATCTTTAAAATGCTTTAATAAACTTTCGTTAGGAATTCGTGAGAAAAGAATGTCTTTGACCAAAAATAAATATTCTCCCTGATTTTTTATGATCCCGGTTTTTTTATCTTTTTCTCCTTTAATCCAGTCTCTGCGAATGAGATTTAGTTCTAAGAAGGGGCGTAATAATATATCGATATTTGCCGTCGGTTTCATTTTTTCAACGATTGATTTCATTTCCTTTTTAGAAATTGGTTTTTCTCTTAGAGTTTCTAAAATCTTCATTCGTTCCTCATTATTATAGATTAATGCAACTTTCTGTAGTTTATCCAATTGACTTAATCGTTCAATCTGAAAAATTGTATATTTTAACTCGTTCATTAATCGAATATTTACATTCGAAATTAAATCCAATTGGCGAGTATTCACTGCCTTGGTAAGTTTTTCAAAGATAGTATCTAATCGTTTTGCCATGTCTTTTATTAAATCTTCAAATAACTCGATATCATCATCTAACTCGTAGATTGAGATGGCAAGATATTGTGTACCTTCCGCTAATTGTTTGAAATAAGAGACGATTTGATAGGGAGTTTCTTTTAAGCGCCCTTCATAAAAGTTGCTATAACCATATTTCATCCCAGTAATTCCTGTTGTATGAGAATAGAAGGTTGAAAAGATATCATTCACTTGAATGAGCTCGTGGTAATTTTCCTCATTAAATTGATCATTTTGAAAAACTAATTGAATAGGACTAAATTCGGGATTAATTTCTCCGGTTTCTTCATTTTGATTTAATTTAAATTGAAATGTCAATATCGCTTGAATCAACTTGATTTGCCTCTAAATAGTTTTTAAATTAAATTAGTGAATCTAATTATATATATTTATTTCTTAAGTAATGTATGAAATTAAAGTTATCCAAAAAGAATATTTAATATTCTATATCCTATCGAGAATTACCAAATAATTTATTAATTGGAGAAGATATGTTATATCCTATCAATTCATTTGTATATTGAAACCTACTAATTGTAAATTCAAAATCCTTCAGTAGGTTTTTTAAAAATATTTAAACAATAAGATGCTTTATAATTAAAATAGTAAATTATGTGGTGAATTTCATCAAAATGATAAATTTTTCTAAAAGAAGAAAAGTCACGGTCATTTTCATCTTTACATTAATTATCATCTTAATCCCTTCACTAATTTTTAGCTCTAGTCGTTCATATCGTAATGATCAAGAGATAAAGAACTTGGAATCGTCACGAACAGAATACAGCCAAGCTTTATGGATGGATAATCCTAATTTCACTGATACCGCAAGCCCATG
>SDNW01000146.1 GCA_004524725.1 Promethearchaeota archaeon | reverse complement strand
CCCAAGCATGACTTTAAATCCATGAGTTTCCATATCTTGATCAACTGCGGTTATTTTAAAAGCAATACCGTGTTTGTCTCTAATAGGTGCTGCCATTTTTGCGGCGATAAATTTCATACGGGTAGTGGTATTTAATCCGTGCCATAACCAAACGCGATAATGCTGAGGATCGACAAAAAGTAAAATAAAATCCTCATCTAATAACTCTGGCAACTTTACGTCAGGATCTATAATTAATTCTTCAAAATCTCCGATTTCATCATTAAATTGGTATACAGTAATCGATGTTTCTTTGCGTTCAGGGACTTCATTTTTTTTTTTATCGTTATCTGAAGGAGATTGTTGATTTTCCATGAGTTTAAGAATGTTTTAAATTACTTTTTGTTATTATAATTAGTTTTAATAATATATTAGTATTATTGGTATTAAAATTAGTATGTTCTCGCAATTTAAAACTAAATAGAAGATAACAAATATTTTTCTAAACTCATTTATTTTATATCCTAGAAAAATTCTCCTCTTTTAATCATTGTTTAATGGTTTAATAATTAATAGGCGGGGATTGCCAAGTCTGGTTAAAGGCGCTGGACTCAGAATCCAGTCCCGTAGGGGTTCGGGAGTTCAAATCTCCCTCTCCGCATTTGCCTTAGGTTAGATAACCTCTAATTCATTATTACATTGAGGACATAGTAAAGGGATCTCTTCCTCACACGGTTTTAACTCATCACTATTTAATAATTTTCTCCAACATACTAATTTTTGTCTAGTTTTCACCATATCCCTCCCGTGATGTTGAGGTAAAATATTCCTTGTATTGCAAATCCTACAAACAATTGATTTTGCTTCACTTTCGATAACATCAGTGCTTATATCTTTATATTTAACTTTATATCTGAAAATTCTCATCCCATTGAGTAATATTGCTAATGAAACTCCCATATCTCCAATTCCTACGGCTAGCCATAAAGTCATTAATCCAATAACGGTCAAAATTGCGAACGATACTTTAATTAATATCGAACTCCAAATATTTTGTTTAATAATTTTATTCGTTTTTTTAGAGACGTCAAAAAAGGTTAAGATTTTTTTTAAATCATCGTTCATAATAATGATATCTGCCGTCTCAAGAGTTAAATCTGTTGCTGAGGCTCCAATGGCTATACCTAAATCAGCTAATGCCAAAGCTGGAGCGTCATTGATTCCATCCCCAACCATTGCAATTTTCTTACCTTTTAACTTATTTGAACGAATTATCTCTAATTTTTGATTAGGTAATAATTCACCATGAATGCTGTCCATATCAAGACATACACCTATGGTCTTACAGACTTCTTTATGATCACCAGATATTAATATCGCTTCCTTTCCAGCTTTTTTTAATCCATCAATTAATATTGGAGCAGAAACTCTTAATACGTCCCTAATTGTTATTATTCCTAAAACTTTATTATTACTTCCAAGGAACACTGGGATAATTCCTTGATCACTGAAAGCGCTTAAATCTTCTTGCGAAATTTCATAACCTAAGTTTTCCAAATACTTTTGACTTCCAATATGGTATAAAGTGTTATCGATTACTCCTTCAACCCCCATTCCTTTTATAACCTTAAAGTTCTCCACTGATAGTAGATGTATATCCATTGCTTTTGATTGGTCGACAATAGTGTTCGCAATAGGATGTTCAGAAAGTGCTTCCAAACTAGCAATTATCTGAAGGACCTTCTCTTTTGAAATATCGTAACTAATTATATCAAATACTTTTAATTTTCCTTCTGTTAAGGTTCCTGTTTTATCAAAAGAAACTAGTTGTATTTTATCTGCTAATTCAATATATTTATTCCCCTTAACCAAAATTCCTTCTCGGGCTAGCTTAGTTAAAGCACTTATGTTAGCCAAAGGCGTTGATAATGTTAAGGCACAAGGACAAGAAACAACCAATAATATTAATCCCCGATAAAACCATGTATTGAAGTTTAAATTGAAAAATAAAGTTGGAATAAGCATGATTAATATTGAACTAATTAGTATTATTGGAGTATAATATTTAGCAAATCGTTCGATAAATTTTTCATGTTTACTTTTGTTTCTTCTCGCTTCTTTTATCATTTCTGCGATTTGCGCTACAATAGTATTAGAACTTTCTCGAGTGACCCGAATATCGACAAAACTATCTTCATTAAGACTTGAAGCATATACCTCATCACCAACTTCCTTATAGACTGGGATGGACTCACCCGTAATAGCACTTTCGTTGAAATAAGTAGATCCTTTTATAATAACTCCATCTAATGGTACTTTCATTCCCGATTTTACTCCTATAATGTCACCTATGCTCACCGATTTCGCTCTCACGGTAGAATATTCTTCATTTATCTTTAGCAGTGCTTCATCAGGAGTTAATTCTAACAAATCTTTTATTGCCTTTTTAGACCTTTCATTGGTTAGCTCTTCTACATATTCGGCAATAGAATATAACAAGATTGCGGTGGCTCCCTCTTGCCCATGTAGTATAAAAAAAGAGGCAATGGCAGCAATAACCATCAATAAATTTGCAGTAATTTTTTTATCCATCAGATCTTCAATTGTTTCTCGAAATACACCATATCCCGAAAAAATTATTGATATAAAAGCTAAAAATTGACTTATTAGGTCTTGAGTACTTAAAAATTCAAGAATAATTGAAATAGTAAGTATAATTGCTGACGGAACTATAAAAAACCAAAATTTCTCTTCAAAAAAAGACTTCGACTCTAATCCTTGATTAAATTCTTCGCATTGAGTCGAGGAACACGCAACAACGCTAATATCATATCACCTAAGTGTAAACAACGATTTAAACTTAAAAACTTAATAGTTCTACTTTATAATGCTTCTTTCATATTTACTTTTGCATCAAATGTATTCTAGATTTAAAATTTATTAGTTATAAACTAATAAGAATGTAAAAATTTGAGGATACCTATTTTATAATGTAAACCAATTTTTGCTCCTTGTCAATCGATAAATTTAATTTCTTCCGTATTTCATTTCGTACTAAGAATCCTCCAACATGGAGAATTGAATCTCTTAAGATTGAATCTTGATCCATGGACGCATTACAAGGATATGAATGATGTGCCTTACTAATTCTTTCATTTAGGCTTATTTCACCATTTGCAATATATTTTGATTTTAATTGCTGAACAATAAAATAAGTTGAACCACATGGAGCACTTTGAATTACACATGTATCCATGATTGATTTTCCATCCTTACTTAATAAGAAAGAAACAATTGGTTCTCCAACTTTAAAATATTGGATAAATTCAATAATGTGAGATCGATCTTTCGTGATATTGAATCCAATTTTATTAAATTCATTCAATTCAGTACTTAAGGAACAAAAAGGTTTGGGAAAAGCAGCTTGAATTCCGAACTTTTCAAAATCTTCTAACACTTGAACTTGAAGTCCAGGTGGTACCCACTTAGGATCTTCAATAGGAACGATTACTGCCTTAACATTTTTCTCTTTCAAATAGTATGGTAATTCTGCAAGTAAATCTTGATGAATTCCGACAACTAATAAATAATCAACTTTTGGAAGTTCTTTGGGTAAATATATTTCAGCATTTTCAATTAAATCCGGAGCGTTCTTCCCAACTTGTTCATAAAAATAAATATTTCCAGAAAAATTATGGATTTTCTCTCGGCACTTATCACATTTTACATTTACTTCTAATAACTCACAAGCTTTACAAAACTCATCATCATTGATGAGATTTCCCACAAACTTTTGAGCAAGCATTATAGTATCTTCATCTGTGCCAAAAAGTATGCCAAGTGAAAATTTTTTGGAACTCATCATGATTATGATTATTTTAGCCGTTTTATCTATTATTATAATAAAAAATAAGGCATTTAATTTTTCAGCCGAACATATTCGATAGATATCATGAGCAATAATAGAAGTTAAATATAAAGGATAAGATACTTATCTTCAATATAGGATCTAATGGTTTTAACCCAAAACAATGGAATTACTCGAATTAAGAAAGGAAATCATCCAAGGTCTCAGAGTAGAGCTACCAGAGCTTGTGGATAAATATAATCATTTTATATTACGCAACCTCCCTAGTAAACAAAATTCAGTAGTATTAATGACATTTAACAAAGAAACTGTTAATTTACCACGGGAATGTGTAGTGAAAATATTTCGAAGCGATAAAGGGGATAATGAGGTTGAAATTTTAAAAAAATTGAAACACCAAAATTTATCTGTGCCAGATATTCTTCTTTATAAAAATCCCTACTTAATACTTAAAAAAGTCGATGGTGTTAATGTTTGTGATTTTATAAACCATAATTTAGCCAATCGGGATAGTATTGATGATTTAGAATCGAGCATTCAGGAAAAAATTGTTTTATGCATAACTAATTTAGCTAAGTGGTTAGCAAATTTACATGATAACAATCTTATCTCACATAATTCTGAAGTTATCGTATTAAATAAAGGAGACACTAGATTAAGAGATTTTATCTTTAATCCTAACGGGGGAATAATTTATGGTATGG
>SDNW01000034.1 GCA_004524725.1 Promethearchaeota archaeon | reverse complement strand
TGGCTGCATTTGCATGGAGTCCTTTACGGGCTTTAATGAAAAAAGCCGGAGCTGAAATTGTAAGTCGAGCAGCAGTTGACAAGTTAATGGATTATTTAGAAGAATATGCTAAAGAATTAACTGGTGCTGCTTTAGACATTGCAAAACATTCCGGTAGAAAGAAAGTTACTCAAGAAGATATGAAAATCGCAATTAATATGATTTAAAGGCAATAGATCATATAATTTGTGTTAATTTTTTTTTTTTTCTTATTTTTAATTTATGAATTAGATAAATCTTGTTATAAATCCCTTATTCCTATTTTAGAAAAGCTTCATTCTTTTAATAACTACAAATTAAATCTTTAGTTATGGGTTTTCCATAACTAAAAAATAAATAACTAATTCTACTTATTATGACCCAAAAAAAGAGATCATTTAATAAACTCACGTCAATTCCTCTTCAACATGTAGTTATTGATGATCTATTTTGGTCAAATAGACAAGAGATAAATCGAAAAGTAGCAATTCACCACCAATATGAGCAATTAGAAAAGGCAAATCATATCAATAATTTCCGTATAGCTGCAAAACTTAAAAAAGGGAGACATAAGGGGGCGTTTTATTATGATTCTGACGTATATAAATGGTTGGAAGGCGCTTGTTATATCCTCCATCATAAAAAGGATGAGGAGCTAAAAACAAAAGTGGATGAAATTGTAAATCTTATTCTTAAATCACAACTCAAAGATGGGTATATTAATACCTTTTATTCCACCAATTTTATTGAGAAACGATTTAGTAACATTACATTTATGCATGAACTTTACTGTGCAGGACACTTGATCGAAGCAGCTATTGCGCATTATAATGCTACTGGTTCACGAAGTCTTTTAGATTGTGTTGAACGGTTAATTGACCTAATTTTTGCAATATTTATGGAAGAAAAAAAAATAAATCCTCCTGGGCATCAAGAAATAGAATTAGCTTTGCTTTCATTATATCAAATAACAAATAAAAGAAAGTATTTTTTATTGGCTGAAGATTTTATTAACCGGAGGGGAAAAGACGCTAATTCAAAAAGATATATTTTTAATCAGTTTCTTAATCTTAACTCTACTTTAAGGCACGTTAAAGAACTGTTGTTAAAGGAAGGAGAAAGTTCTGAAATCGAAGACTTTTATGCCAACCTTTCAATTAAAGAGCGAATTAAATTTTATTATGCTATTCTTAATGGTACGTGTTATCAACTTGACACACCAGTACGGAAGATAAAAGATCCCGTAGGTCATGCGGTAAGAGCTATGTATATGTTTAGTGCTATGACGGATCTTTATGCTGAAAACGGAGATGAGCATCTACTAAATGTTTTAGTGAGATCATGGTCAAAAATAATAGAGGGAAAAATGTATATCACTGGGGGTATTGGCTCTATTAAAGGAATTGAAGGCTTTGAAAAAGATTTTAAGTTAAGGATTAATAGAGCGTACTCGGAAACTTGTGCTGCGGTTGGGTATCTGATGTGGAATTGGAGAATGCTTCAAATCACAGCACAAGCTAAATATTCTGATTTAATCGAAAAAATATTATATAATTCCTTGTTAGTTGGTCAATCCCTTGATGGTAAAAAATACTCTTATACGAATCCTCTTATTTCCACTGGAGATTATGAAAGAAAGGAATGGTTTTTATGCCCTTGTTGTCCTCCAAATCTTGCTCGAACTATTGCTTCTCTGGGAAAATATATTTATAGCCAATCAGAGAATGGATTATATATCCATCAATATATAGGAAGTCGTCTTAAATGTGAAATTTCTGATGTTCCTATTGAAATTTATCAACAAAGTCAATTTCCGTGGCAAGGAGAGGTCAAAATAACACTTTTACTTGAAAAAAACTTTGATTTTAGCATTTTTCTTAGAATTCCAGAATGGTCAAAAGGTTCAGAAATTCTAATTAATGGAGATAAAGTTGCAATTAATCCCTCAACTAGTAATTATTTAGAGGTTCAAAGAAACTGGAATGATAAAGATGTGATAGCTATCGCATTTGAAATGCAATCTCAACTAATCTATGGCGATCCTCGAGTTAAAGATATAAAAAATAAGATTGCCATTTCTAATGGTCCACTAATTTATTGTTTGGAACAAAATGATAACAATGAATTTGATATTTTTGTTACTTCAATTAATGAGAATAGCCATCTTAGGATAAAGCATAAGGAAGATTTCTTGGATGGAATAAACATTATAGAAGGAAAAATGTCATCGGGGAAAAGGTTTGTAGCCATTCCCTATTATGCGTGGAATAATCGGGGTCCTGATAAAATGCAGATATGGCATAAAAAGGCTTAGGTTGCAAAAGTGGGAATGATAGTTTCATAATTCATTTCTGCTTTTGAGGTTTGGAAGTATTTAAGGTTTTCTTGAAGCTCAACAATATTTTTTACACCCATTAAAGTCATATTAACACCCGGTAATGAGGTCACATAATTTAAACACTTTAAGGAACTGATATCAGAGGGAACTTTTTTTTTAAGAGTTAAGCCCGCAGTTTGGTATTTAGCAAAATTCACTGTACGATTTTTTTGTAACAATTTCCCTCCAGCAAAAGGTTTTATAGCAATTAATCCGAAATTTTTTGCTGAACATTTATTTAGCAAATTATCTCGATCTTTTAGAGTATGATTTGCGATATTCAAAGGAACCATAAGTGCGCTAAAATCTTTATTGTTAATTACTTTCATTGCTACAGTAATATCATGAGTGCTCATTCCAATATACTTAGTTTTTCCCTGGTCTTTAAATAAAAGAGCTAAATCGAGTAAATCATCTGCTTTAATAATGACATCATACTCTTTCAATGTTACAAACTGAATCATAAGAATATCAACATAATCGATATTCAATGTTGATAGTAGTTTTAAGAAGGACTCCTTTGCTTCTTTTACGGATCGAGTTTTTCTGGCTCTTCCCTCGACTTCTTTAGTCCCTATATGCCCCGCTATTATAATTTTGTTACGATATCCTTTAATAGCATTAGAGAGTTTTTTTAGATAACTTTGAACAGAAAAAAGGATGTCAAAATAATTAATACCTGACTTAACTGCTTCTTGAATCACTTTAACGACGATTTCTTTTGGCTGGTGAAATAAATATTCGGTACCCAACCCGATTTGGCTTACCTTAAATTCTGTATTACCTAATTTGTTATAATGCAAAGTTAAATTACCTCATTTTATCTGAATCAGATTAAAATTTCAGATAGGATCTTTTGAATACTTATCAAAAAGTGATTCGGTCATCAAGTTGAATGCTTCCTCAACATTTTGACCCGTTTTTGATGAGAGCTCAACAAATGAAGATAAGTTGTATTTTTTGGCAGCTAGAATTCCTTCATTTCGAGGAACAGCTCTAAATTCTTCTAAATCAAGTTTGGATCCTATAAGCATGATTGGTATATCTCCGGCATGCTCTCTAATAATCTGAGTCCAATCAGGTAAATGATCAATGGTAGTAGAATTAGTAATATCGTATAGGAAAAAAGCAGCGTTTGCTCCTTTACAATATTGAGATAGTAGAAATCTAAAGCGTTCTTCCCCACCAAAATCCCAGATTTGTAACTTAACCTTTTTTCCTTTAAAGTTTGTGGTCTTGGAATAAAAATCAACTCCGATAGTGAGTTTTAGATCTTCAAGAAAGAATCCAGAGATATATCTGATGGTGAGGGAGGTCTTTCCCACACTTGCATCCCCTAACATCATAATCTTGAATGTGAAATCGTAATCAGTCATATTGCTTAACAAACTAGGAATTTAGGTTATTCTACCATACTTTAATGATAAATACATTAATAAGAACTGCCTTTTTTTCTTAAATTTATACCCATACAATTCTTTATTATTAACATTTATTATTATTAGTATTTAATATTTCTTTCTAAAAAACTTCTCTATCGAAAAAGAGATTCATAATAATAGAATCAAGAAATTAAATACAGAATGTGCCAATGAACCGGGAATCAAAGAAAAATTCGAATAAGTAAAAACTAATGCTAATATAAATCCAATAGTAAAATAGTAGCCGAAATAGCTAATGATTGTAGATATTGGAACAAGGAAAGGAGGTACATGGAATAAGGCAAAAAAAACAGAAGAAATCACTATGGCATAGAAAAGAGGCATTTTCGGCTTTAATTTTAAAATAATAAAACCACGGAAAAAACTTTCTTCACAAGGCCCGATGATGAGAAATTGAATTAGTACAAAGATAAAGAATTGTAGGGGGGTTGGATTTAGCAACTGGGTACTAATGGCATTCTCAGTACCTTCAGATACAAATTCCTCACTAAAAACATATATTGTTATAATATCTCGGAAAAAAAATAAAATAAGAATGCTTAAAAGTACTAATCCAATGCCAATAAAAATTCCTAGTACTACTTTTATTAGTTTATTAATTAGGTTAGAAAAGGAAAGCTCCACTCCAATTTGATGCAGTTCTTGCTTCATATTCGTCCTTGATATCCACGACGATATTAAAGAGGGAACTATAATAAATAAGATCTCGAGTGTTGATAAAATGATTAAAACCCAAGGATTTTCTCCGAGTTGTATCATTACTCTAAATAATTATATCCTTATTTTAAATATATCTTAGAAATCATAAAATCGAATACCTCGGTGATTTTAATAATAATTTGTGAATCAAATATTCATAATGAAAGCGCAAGATGAAAATCTCGATTTCAATGGTATCGAAACATATAAAGAAGCAAAATCTGATGAGATGGGGTTAACTAAAGAGCAGATATTGCTTAAAAACATCCAGAATATCGCAGATGAATATCAGGAAATTGAACTCTTAAAAAAGAAGTTTGTATCTGCCATTATCGACAACTCAGATGAATTAGATTTTTCTGAATTCATTAAATACCCCAATTATGATATTAAAGAAAATATTATAAAAAAAAAGATTCAAATATCGAATATTAGTGGTTTATATGTAGTATCTGTTGATGGTAGCTCCGTGATCAAAAAATTTATGAATGTAGACTTCTCGTTTTTGAAAGCAATAGCAGTAAGATATTATTTCTATAAAAATCACTCCTCAAAGATTGAATATTATCCCGACTTAAGTGGTTTTAATAACTATGTGGTACAAGGTAATTATTTTAACCGCGAAGAAACTACTATGGAAGCAAAAGTTTCAATCGATATGACATTCATGGAAATAAGCTTGTTAAATAAACTAATTGAGAAAAAACCACCTATAGATTTAATCATTATTGATGGCTCTATTGTTATTATGCCAATTAATTTATTGTTTACCCAAGATATAGATATTGCAAAAAAATATGATAGGCTCCTAAGAGAATACCAGAAGTTATATAAACATTGTAAAGAAAATGGAATAATCTTAATTGGTTCAATAAAAGATACGAGAACGTCAGCATTGACCCATTTACTTGGAAATTCTATCTTAATGTCCAAACCAAGCTATAATCATTTAACCACATTCATCGATATAAACTATCGACAAGTGATTGAATATTTTTCGGACATGGATCTTTACCATCGATTATTAAAGAAGGCTGAAAGAAGTTGTATTTTTGCTTGTAAAAAGGATATAGATAAAATAAGGGATACAGGAATCAAGAAAGAAATTCCTTATTATTTTCCATTAAGTTTTTACGCATTCTATCTGAAAACTACGCAATATGACACACCATGTCGTATTGAATTTTTCATGGATGAGAATCAGTCAATTGAGGATGCTACAAAAAAAGCTGATTTAATTTCTTCGATTTTATTGCCCATATCTAGCCTAAATGAATATTATGGCTTACCGATCCCTCAGATCGAAGCGCATAAAAGAGCAGTATTCAAACCATCAGAAATTGATCTACTCTTTAATAATCTTTCAAGAAAAATAAATGGCTATGGGATTAATTTATTAGAAAAACGGAGATCCCGGAGACCCTTTTAAAGAGAATTTCGAGTAGCCCTATTTAGTATTATATCCTCAAAAAAAATATGTGTTTTAGCAACTTCTTCTGTTTGAAATCCTAAATAATTTAATTTTTCGGTAATACTCTCTTTTTCTACTCTGCTAGAGGTTATATAGTAGATTAATGCGACGGCATTAGGAGCAGGATTGAGAAATTTAAGTACTTCATTAAAAAATTCAATTAGGGTTTCATAGCCCATTTCTCCACCGCTCCAGCTATGATCAAGATCGCTAAAGAACTTTTTCCCATTTTCTTCTAATGCGGGTAAATAGGGAGGATTAAAAATTATTATGTTAAATTTATTTTGCAGCTTATCAGGAAAAGAGTGAAATAAATTCGAGTGGATAAAGTGAATTTTCCCTTTTGTATTATTTAATTTTTCATTTTTTTTTGCACAATTTATTGCTTCCTTTAGTATATCCGAAGCATAGATTTTCGGATTGAAATTTATAAGCTTATTGGCAAGTAATTTAAGATAAATGGCGATAATTCCCGTTCCTGTCCCCATATCCAATAGATAACGAACTTTTTTTAGACTATATCCATCAAAACTAGAATCTCTAATTGTCTTTTTAAAATAGTCAATTAAAAGGAATGTATCATCTGATGGAGAGTAAACGTTTTCACTTCTAAAATTAATAGTTGGTTCATCGAAAGTAGTTATTTTAAAATTCACCTTTCATTTTTTGGTCTAATAATTCATAAAATTTCTCACTTAGAACGATAAAATCATCATATTTAAACTGGGAAAGTTTTATATCATCAAAATCTATAGAAGCTAAATATTGTTTTAATTCATTTTTTGAGATCAGATCTGACTTTATTGTATTCAAATATGAGTGAATCGCATTTGAGAGATTTTTATTTTTATAGGGCATAATCCCTGAAATAAACTCTAAAAAAAAGGCTCTAGTCTCCTTTGATTTCAAAAAAGGATGGATATCCGCTCTAGGAAGCACTTTAATCATTGAAAGCTCGATTTTTGGTGATGGATAAAAAGCATTAGGAGATATTGAGACTTTTTGCATAGGAATCATGAATGCATTAAAATTTATAGAGATTCTTGAAAAGTTTTTATAGCTATTTTTGAGAAATATTCTATTTGCTAGACTTTTTTCAATAATTAAAGTACCAACGGGAGGCGAAACTTTGTAAAAAATTTTTTCTAGTATAGGCCCAGTTATGGAGTAAGGAATATTGGAAACTACTTTATTATGAGGAGGAATATTCGCATTCAAGATGTCTTCATTGATTAATTGGATATTTGGAGAAGATGAAAATTTAGTTTTTAGGTATTGGTAAAGAGTTTTATCGATTTCATATGCATATACTTTATCTACTAGCGTACTCAGTTGGAAGGTTAACGCTCCTAATCCGGCTCCAATTTCTAACACTATATCATCGCTGGTAAGCTCAGAAATCGAAATTATCTTTTTTAAAATATTTTCATCGATTAAAAAATTTTGACCCAGCTTTTTCTTTGGTGAGAGCTTTAATTGTTTTAGGATAGAAAGAGTGTCATTTCGATTCATTTTTTATTCATACTTCTGAGTCTTTGAAAATAAGTAATATTTTACTCCTTCTCGTTGCAACTCTTTGACTATCCTCTGTGCAATAAGTTTTGAGGGATTAGAAATGCTTGTTCTATCGATAATATCTTGAAAGTTCGTAAATTTTTGGCGATTTCGTGCATTTAATATATCCCACATATGTTTTTGTCCCACTCCCGGGAGTAATTTTAAGGCATGCATTCGTGGTGTAATCGATGTAGAATTATTAAAGAAGTTTATAAATTCTTTTTCGTAATTTATTACCTCGTTTTCGAGTATTGGTTCTAAAAGAGCTTTTGAAGTGTTAGTTAAATCATCATAATCAATCTTTTTAATAACATCCCTCAATTGATTCTTATTGGTAAATTCTTCATAAGTATTTTTTTCTTGAACTTTAATATCTGCATCCTTATTTACTTTAACTTCATACAAAACAAAATCAGGCAACGTAATTACTTGTGCTATTGGTGTTTTGGACCAAGTCGGTTTATCATCTTCAGGATGACCATGGAGTAATATATCTAATATTATTACCTCTCGAAACTTTTTGATAAATTGTTTCTTTTTTCTCGGACCTCTCCTTTGATAATTTGGTTTTTTCGGAGGTCTTCTGTATCGATCCCGAGGTCTTTCCATATCCACCAATTCTCTTTGTAATTACTATCTTGATATCCATAATAGATATATTTTTTATAATCTCTTGTATAAAAAGCCTTATTCATTAAAATTTATAACCACAAGAATTTATAAATTCTTCGATGTAAATGTGAAAATCTAGTCTCTTCTCATCAAATTTATTTTAATTCTTCTATTTGGTATAAAAGATCTTGTAATTGACTATCATTTAATGTTTTTCCTATAAAACTTTTTTCTAAAATCATTCGTAATTCGGGAACTGTTTTAGGAGCGATATTAACAATATTGATTGCATAAACATCTTCAATTTCGTATTTTTCCGTTAAAAATTTCATAATTTTTTGAGCGGATTTTTCCTCGAATTTAGCGAACTTATTTACGTAATTATAAGTAATTTCTTGAAAATGAGATAATCCTTCTTCTGAGTCTATTTCTTCAATTTCTTCTTTTACTTTTTCCATTATTTTCTTTACTTCCGGAATTGAAACCGATTTTTCACTAACTTTTCGTCCCGACATGATACTTTCAACCTTTATATCTTTGCGCTTATAATTATGCTCCTTTAGTTAATCGCAGATGTTCCTTTCCTACTATCAATGTTTTTTTTGATCTCCCCAATTTCACATCAACTTCGTAACAACGGCCTCTTGCCCCACTAATCGTTCCTGTGAGACCGTGATATCTTCTATGCGGCATCCCTCTCTTTTGTTGGGAGGGATCAGTTATAATATCTACTTTATGCCCGATCTCATATTCTCTTAAATATTTATCAATCGATCGCAGTCCTTTTTCTCTTGCCTTCTTTCGATGTCGTTTTCGGGTCTTATTTCTATAGCCTTTATGTAGGGTCATCTTCTCCACTAAATAACAAATCAATAATATATAAATTAGAGTAAGTAATTTTATACGGGATAATTTATTTATTTTTTGCTTTTATTACCTTATTAAGAGTATTAATAGATTTTCAAAACATCTAATTCTTTGCAGAGAAGGGAGTTATTGAAAATTTCAGCAAAGGATGGTTTTGTTCGACCTTCATCTCCAGTAATCAGTTCTTTAACATATACTCCCCCTTGGGTTTCAATAATAAATTCAAATAATTTTGATTTTCGATATTTTCCCTCGATATTATAAATAGTTTTTTCTCGTACTTTATCACTTCGTCTATGGGAAACTCGAAGAGGGGTTCTTTGTTTGATTTTTTGATCAATAAATATCTCTTTAAGTTGGGCTAATTTACTCTTAAAATTTTCTTTGCTAATCTTATGTTTAGAAATAACTTTTGCAAGATAAGTTTTCCTGGTTTGCTCTGCATTTTTTTTTAAATTCTTTACCTCTACTTTAGAACTATACCGTAAATTCGAGATTTTTATCTTGCGTTTATTTTGTTTATTCACTTGTTTCTGAATTCCTTGAAGATTTAATGTTCGTATTTTAGGGTTTCTCAGTTCTAAAATAAAAGGACGGCCTTCACCTAACATACGAACATCAATATCTTCTCGTCCGCCTCCATGAAATTTTGAATCGGTGGCCAAGGACTTAGATATGAAGATGGGAGACATTAACTCTTCTACACTGGTTTTATATTGTTTACCTGTATGTCCACATAACTTACATCCCTTTCCCTTACAATTGCTACAAAACCAATGAGTTTGTGGTATGGTTCGTAAATATTTATTATATCTTCCATAAATAAAGACTGCCCTTATTAAAAGATCAATGGAGTGGGATTGTGGATTTAAATTAAAGATAATAGTAATATCTGGGAACAAAAATTCGGGAGGTTTATTTATATTATCCGATATTATTTTCCCAACCTCACGATTAAAGTGAGTTTTAATGGATTCTGATTCAAGTAAATTAAATTCTGCTTTAAACTCGTCTTCTAAGTTAATCAATTGAGAATTAACAGATGAACCGACTAAAAAGTTATCGAACTCAATATCTTCAGTTTGAGTTATGGCATCTTGAGCATAAATCTCCAGATGAGAAAAAATATCACTACACAAATAACATTTTTTAGCAGACTTAATTGGACTTACTTCCACGCCTTCTTTCTTTAATACCTCATAAGCCGGTATAAAATTCGCTTTCTCGGCTAATAATCTTAAATTCGTAATGTATACTTCCTGATTTTCGCTCGAAGAAAGTAAATGGTGGTGATTTTCCATTGTAAGTGCCAATAATAATGAATATCCGCGCTCATAATTGGTAGTATTGGTTCCTAATAACGAAAACATTCGCCCTAAACAATGAACACAGATATAATATTTGTGATAGATCTCTAAAACTTTCTCGAATATAAACATGCTCAAGATTAATAATGAGAGATTATATTAGGATTTATTGATTAGGCTCTTTTAGATAAAGGAGGATTAAAAAAATTTTAAAAGAAAATTTTATTTTTCTATCTAATTTTATTTCTAAAATAAATAGTTTTAATGGATTTAGAATGAGTGAAAAAAAAACTGGTTTTGTCAAGTGGTTTGACTACAAAAAGGGGTTTGGATTTATCACCACCACCGATAGTGAAGAGGATGTGTTTGTCCATTTTTCGAATATTTTGATGGAAGGTTTTAAGAAATTAGATATGGGCGATCATGTCGAATTTGAATTAAAAGAGTCGGAAGATGGAAAGGGTCCAGAAGCACTTAATGTTAAAGTAATTGCAAAAGATAGAAGATATTGAATTATAATTTGATCATAGAGCTAAAATTAGAGCTAAAAAATGTTTATGGTAATAATTTAGTAAAAGAAAAAAAAGTAAATTAAGATTATTTTTCCCATTCAAAATCGAGAGTAACATACTTTTTCGTATAAAAGTATGTAAGTAACAGTATAATTGAGCATATCGGCCCCCATAAAACTAATCCTAAAGAAAATGTAAGCGTTCCTACTGTAATATCAGGTAAGGATAATATTGATCCAACTATTAATGGTCCAAATGCTTGGAATATATTAAGCAATATACTTGGAAATCCAGTATAAATACCAGCCTTTAAATTTCCAGTGCGTTTCTCATCATCTTCAGCCAAATCCGCATAATATATATAGGGAAATAGATTCCAGCCGGCTAAAGATGCTGCTATAATAAGAATAAATATTATTCCAAAGATTATGTTAGTTGCAAATGGAAATAATCCGATAAGGGTAGTTGGCAGGAGGATTACTGCAAATAAAAATAAACTTAATAAAGCTCTCTTCTTGCCTCTTTTCTGTATCTGTTTTCTCCAAAAAATCAAAGTAACTATGAATCCAATTACAAGACAAATAGCTACAGCATAATATTCCAATCCACTCAATCCTAAAACCAATTCTATGAAATTTAACATGACAGTGGTTATTATAGCCCAAGCAAAACTAGCAAAACCTTGCATTAATACTATGAGCATATAGTTTTTGTTTTTAACAATGGTTTTAAGATTTTTTATAATTTTAGTATCCGTCTCGAAATTCGGCTCTGTAGGCATGGTAAATACAATAGTGATATATAAAATAATTACTAAGACTCCGAATATTAATATCGGATAAAGGACTGTACTTGGAAGGGATGTATCAAGAACTCCTAATGAGGGAGTCAGTATTAACAAACCATAAACTAGCATAATTGCATTACCAATATAATTCATAGTATTTTGAAATTGGGAAACTGCAGGTCGTTCTTGTACTGGAAATTGTTCTGCCATCCATGCTTGATAGACAGTGGTAAAGGAATAAGACACTCGAAATACAATATCCCAGATTAATAGCCAAAAAAATAAAACAGTTTTATTACTAAGATCTGGTAAGACTAACCCTGGTAAGATAAGGAAAATAAATGAAATTCCAAGGAGTGGAGAGAAAACTACTAACCAAGGTTTTCTTCTACCCCATTTCGTATATTTTGCATCACTTAACCAGCCAAAGAAAAACTGACCGGCAGCAATTGAAAGATAACCCATAGCTTGAGCAAATCCTACAGGAAAAGCATCAACCCCATATCCAATTGTATATAACGCAAATAAAATAAATCCTTCAATTCCAAGAACTATTGAAGTTGAAAGTCTTGGAAAAGCATAATTGAGCTTCCTACCAGTAGTGGTTTCACTTCGCAGGACTTCATTCATATTATGTCACTTATATTTTATTAGGTCTTGATTAAAGAACCTAATTTAATTTTGGATAAAAAGCTATATAAAAGTTTATGGTTTTACCAACCAAAATTTAACAAAGATTTTAATTAAGCTTTAATCTTCTTCCTCATCCCATCCTAAATCCTTAAGGACGGACTCAAAAGTTTTCGATTCCTTATCTAAAACAAATTCAGTTTCATATTCTGTTGCTGTGTCGGTGAATTGAGTTTCGAAATCAGGAGGCTTTAGTTCTTCAAGAGACGGTAATTTTCCGGAGGATTGTGCTTTGGCAATAGGTTCCACATCATGAATTTCTAGTGACTCCTGCACAATTTGAGGCTCTTGAATGGTAGTATCTTCTTCAATCTCCATCGGTGTATAATCGTCCAATGGTACTGGAGGAATCTCATCTTCATACACTTTGAATTGTTCTTCTGCTTTCTCAGAAATAACTTGTTTAGATGATATAGGTTCTGTTGCCTTTTTATATTCCATTCCTAACGTTTTTGGGATAGACACAATATTATTTTCAGGTAAGATCTCAACATTTTCACTTTCTTCTCCCTCTTTCTCCCAATCGTCAAGAAAACCAAGTAATCCATCTAAAGCTTCTTTATCTTGTTCAGCGGTGGGAACAATAATTGGTTTTTCATCGTCTATATCAATAGGGATATTTAATTTAGCTTTTTCGGACGCTTCTAGAGAGAGGGTCATTTCAGTAACCTCATCTCCAGAAATCAATCTATTTAGTTTTCTCGTTAATTCTCGGAGATACCCTAAATAATATCCAATTCGATATACATTTTTCAAACCACCAAAGACGATGTATTCATCGTTGATCGCTAGAAGAATACTATATCCTGACGAGTTATGAAGAATTATCTCAGTGAGTGCACCATGAGCTGTTGCTTCGCTTAATCTTAATCCTAAATCTATAAGTGCAGTACTTGATGCAGAAGTAGCATCTGCGTCCAATTCTGATGAGCTGGCGGAAGCAACTTTCATACCAACACGGGATAAAACCGCTAGATTTTCTAAGTCGGTATTTTCTTCTTCATTCTTCAAAATATGAAGCATATTATCACGAATATTTTGAGAGAGAGATGACATATTTTATCAATAATGTTGTGTGATTACTCTGTTTTAAAATTACTCTATCTTAAGTATAATCATAGATTATATCCTAATATATTTTTTTCTGTTCATTATTTTAGAAATTTAATTAAATTCATTTGAGTGGAAGGCGCATCAACTTCTTTCTTAAAAGAATATCCCGTCAAATCCGTAATCAGTTCCATGATCTTTTCTAAAACTTGCTCTTCATTCAAACCTTCGGTATTTATGAGAAAAACACGTTCTTCTTGAGTTTTTGATAATAAAAATTGGTTATAGTAGGAAAGAATTTTTAGTAAATATTCTTTTTCAAGTTCATTCCATTCTTTTCGTCTCTTATCTATGGCGCCTCTTTGAATGATTCTTCTTAAAATCGTGTTGGGTTCAGCAACTAGATAAATTATATAATGCTCTTTCCAATCGACAGACTTATATGTATCTTCAATTAAATTATAATCCTTCTCTTTCAAATTCAAACTCTTGGAATAGATTAGTACACATAGAGGAGTTCTATCCAATATGATAATTCGACCGTTATACTTTCTGTCATAATTGATAATACTTTTGTTCCTTCGTATAAATTGCTGGAGAAAATGGATTTCACTTCGAAAGGCGATTTGTTTATTGGTTGATCCAAAAGGAAATGGTGGAATTTTGCGATATCGCTCAGGAAAAAATTTAAACTTTCTATTATCTGCCATTCTTTTCTTAAAAAGGTGGAATAAAGTTGTTTTTCCGACCCCGTGAGCGCCAGCAAAGGAAATAATAATATTATCCTTACTTCCCTTATTTCTATAAATAGTTCTCCCCAATATATCTTACTCCGAATGATTTACATTCCTACCTATTAAAAAGAATAATTATGAATAATAATACCACTAGAGTTATTTGATTTTTCTTATTTTTAAATTTATATATTAAAGGATGATGATAATAAATAAAATCTTAAGACAGTATTACCAAAACTATTAACACAGAGTTATAGATGACACTTGCTATAATTGGATTGTATATATTTTTGTTTATCTCGTACAATACACCAAGAATCAGAAATACGATAAATTCGATTAAAAAGAAATAGAGTCCTAGTGGTAAAGAAAATACTAAATAAAGTAATGAGTATACTAAAGCAACAACAACAATAGCACTAAATTTTCCGAAGAGATTATTTCCAAAATGAGCTTTGAGTGTGTTATGAAGTACACCCCGATAGACAATTTCTGTTGAAAAAACTGATAGATTTAGCAAAAACACAAGTAAAATTATCCAATATACCTCTGCTTCGCGAATTATTTGATTTTCTTGGGCAATCTGGGAAAAAATATTATCGAAGTTGATTCCTAATTGTATCATCAACTCAATTATCGAACTCGAAAGATTATTAATGACTATCAATATGAATCCTCCAATTAATCCGACAGCAATAGTTACCAGAAACTTTTTTGGAGAGTACCAGAACCCGAGCTTTTTCATGTCATGTTTTTTAGAATAGATATACCATAACGGATAAACTCCAAAGATAAGCTCAGGAAGTTGGCTTAATAATATAGTAGTGATATTAATCGCTTCTATTGACCCATCCAGAGGGAGCTGAAAGGTGACGATAATCGTTATTAAAAGGCGAATTATGATATACACCATAATAGAATTTCCAAATACACTTAATCCTTCTCTGAGATTCCAAGTTGCTTTATTTAGCACAAATTTTTGCTCGGGTACCAATTTTTTATTGGTAAATATAAAACCTGTTTTTCTTCCACTCTCTTGGATACTAATTTGATCCTTTATTGCAACACTCGGTTCTAATTTGGTATTACAGATTGGGCATTGTTCCAGAATAGAAGAACTTATAATAGAACCGCATTCTGGACACGTTCTTGAGGTTCTAGCTTGTCGTCTCTCTCTACTTGGAGTACTTTTTTGTCTTACTGGAACCTTCTCATTGACTTTTATTACCAATTTTCCACAATTCGGACAATACACGTGTCCTTTATTTACCTTAGCGCCACAATAGACACAGTATTTAATAGGAGATTCCTTATCTTTCTCATTCGACATAATGGATAAATTTCGGTTATTACTTTCTATTTTGTAGGAATAATTGTTATTCTACATCTATTTTCTTAGATTAATATATAAAGATGAAATTATATAGTTTATGGTTATTTTAATAATCTTTTATCTAGCTTTTCTCTTTCTTTTTTTTAGTTGACGAATCTTGCAGTTTCTGAGAAATGGTATTTAATTCCATTACTAAAAAGCCATGGTATGTGTTGATAGAATTATAGTAATTTTCTCCAAACTCTTGTTCACCAGCATATATAAGAGCTAATTGTGCATTGATAGCAACTTTCATTATAAGTTCAATTCCGTTATAAATCAAGTTCGGACTCCATATCTCCCTATCAGGATTAGCCCACCATGTTGTATCGGAACAGACGCATTGATCATAAAACCATCTTGCAGTATTTTTATATTCTTCGACAATGGGTTTATTTGATTGAGGTAAGTTTAAAATAAGCTCTATAAGATGCTCTGCAGACTTCATCATCTTCCAAAAAAGTTGATGAATATTATTATCAGGGTGATTCCAGAGAGGATAAGGAATATTTTCCTTTAGATCTTCCTCTGTAGTGCTCCAGCTAGATGCTTGTGGAATAATTGGATTATCGCACTTGGGAAAAATTTTATCCAAATTGGATATAAAAATGAGTTCTATGTCATCCTCATCGTTTATCAATTCAAGCGTTTTGCTAAGAAATAATCTTTCATAATTCTTATGATGATGTCCAAAGGTTTCAGAATCCATAGCAGTTATTACATATTTATCATTATTCTTGATTTCATTATGATCGTTAAACATTCCTTGTAGATTATCAACAAATTGTTTTGCAGAAATATTATTAAAAGAAATCTTATTGCTAAGAATGTCATCCCTAAAATATAACTTCAATCCTTGAGAAGTGAGATAGATTTGGTTATAGGGCCAAGTTACGGGACATGCAACCCCACTTAATAGCACCCATTTATAGCCTAAATCATGGATGAGGGGTAAAATATTGGAATTAACAGATAATTCTGGTGGAAAAAAACCATTTGGGTTCCAATTGTCAAAAACTCTTATATGAGTTTCTTGATTAAGAAGAATCTGGCGCTTTGCTTCTTTTTGTGATATTAAAGGGAGTATTGGATGGTACTTTGCGGCTCCAACGATCTCAATTTTCCCACCTGAACGTAAATCGTTAATTATATCTAATGTTTCAGATAAGTTGTACTCTTGAAGCATATCAATAAGGTTCGCATTTAAGTTCACAGAAAATGCGGAATTTTCATGTTCTTGAAGCATAGAAAATAATGGTTTATAACATTCTTTATTAATCGCTTTTAAGATTTTTGGATCTTGAAATGTAGGTTGATATGTATGTAATAAAGGAGCCCAATAAGTTGTCAAAAGTTTTTAGCCTCTAGAAAAGTCTAAATTTTAGGAAAGTTAAATGAATCCAAATTAATGAATTCTATTATTTTCAACAATTTTTCATTTGTGTCCTTCCAATGCTTTTTTACGATTCATGCAAGGCAGACATCGCCCGCATGGAACTTCATAATCACCATAACAGCTCCAAGTCTGATCGATTGGAACAGCAAGCTCTCGAGCGATTTTTATAACATCTGTCTTAGTAATATCCAAAAATGGGAATACGAGTTCAATTTTTAAATCATCCTGGGGATGCTTTGAAATTTCAATTAGTTTTTCTAGTCCATTAAAAAATCTTTTGCTTGCATCATTGAAACTCTCAATATCGTCCTTTAGATGTCCTCCTATGATAAATTGGCATCCATAAATAGTAGCAAAATAGGCAGCAATGGAATAAAAAATGAGATTTCTCAAAGGAATATAGCCTTGGGGTGCATAAGTCGCAGAAGGTACAGGAAATCCATCCATCCGTAAATCAACAGCATCTTGAATGTATGGTGCCGATACTTCTATTAAGGGTACGTTTAATTTTTCTGCCAAAGTTTTCGTTACTTCAATTTCTTTTTTCGGTCTCCATTTATAGTTTATAGTTAATGCTGTTACTTTAAAATCATTTTTAATTGCCCAGTAAAGTACGGTAGCAGAATCAATACCTCCAGACAAAAGGACTATTGCTTTTTTCCCTGACTTATTATTCTCGTGAACCAATTTATCTTTCACTGCGACTTTAATTGCCCGATCTAAGGGAGCCAATATAAAGTTTAACATTTTTGCGGTCTCCTCCCCTTTTTCAATAATATCACACCGCATTACATCGACCATTTCTTTACACAACTCCAGTTTTTCTGGAGCTTGATCATAAGGAACATATTCAATCACAGGTTCAGGTATATTTAGTCCTAAATTTTTAATTGCATCAATAACCAATCTCACAAGTTCATTCATTGTCACTTTTTTAGGTCCTACTAGATTATAGATCATATTTGTTTCTCCAATTCCTTCAGCTGCATGTAAAAAAGCATTTACAGCATTTTCAACGAATATTGGCTGCATAGGGATATCACCCTTTCCAGCAATTAACACTTTCCCGTCAATTATTTGTTCTATAGTATCTGGAATAAGCTCATCTCCAGGCCCTAAGATATACGATGGACGGAAGATTTTGTAATCTAAATTTGAGTTAATTAGGAGCTTTTCAGCTTCTCGTTTTGACCAGAAGTAGTTATTCTTTGCCCAATCCCTTTTTCCGTATTTATCAACTCCCAAACCAGATGGATATATGATCCTTTTAACCTCCGCCTCTTGTGCGGCTTCAATAATTTGTTTCAATCCTTCGATATTTACTTCTTTAAATGCTTCTTTACTTCCACAAACGATATTAGCAAAATGAATAATCGCAGTACAGCCATTAAAAGCTTCTTTATACATTTTATTATCAAACTTTGGGATGAGATACGTTAATGCTCCCAGCTCTTCAACTTCTGCTATAACATCTTTTCTACGGACAATAGCATGTACAGTCCACCCATTTTTAATAGCTAATTTTATAGTATTTTTTCCTAAATATCCATTTGCTCCAGTTATTGCTAATTGTTTTGAATTCAACATCGAATCACTTAACAATGAATATCATAAAAAACGATTTAAAGTTATTTTCAATAAATTAAAAATTCGGGCAGAAATTAATGAATCTTAAGGCAAAACTATAAAAATTATTAAAAGCAATTCAAAACAAATTCCGTGTTCGATTTTTTTTTTCATTATTTTGAGAAGGATTATAGATGGGATTT
>SDNW01000145.1 GCA_004524725.1 Promethearchaeota archaeon | reverse complement strand
AGGAAATTAACAATATGAAGTACTCTTTTCTTTTATATATGATGGCTAATTAATGATTAAATAATTTTATTTTTAAATTATCACTTCTAATTTAATTCTCAAAAGATTATATGAAAGGAAACAAAAATGAATGAAATTAAATCAGAATCGTATATTACAAAAATTATTGAAGAAACGGGATTAAACCGGAAAGAGATTCAGGATTTAGTAAACGAAAAAAAACAAGAATTGAAAGGCTTAATTTCTGAAGAGGGTGCATTATTTATTATCGCAAAGGAACTTGGAGTAGATGTGAAAACCGATAATAAGGAATTATTAGGAGATTTAGATATAAATATCTCAGATATCACGAAAGAAATGAAAAATATTACTTTAGTAGGACGAATCAAAGATATCTTTCGAGTATATGAATTTGATAAAAAAGAAGGCGATAAGGGTTATGTTGGATCCTTTTTATTAAATGATAATACAGGTGATATTAGGGTTGTATTATGGGATGATGATGTAGCAATATTTCAAGATAATAATTTTGTAAAGGGAGAAATTGTAAAAGCTATCAACGCATATCCCAAAGAAGGAAGAGACGGAAAACTAGAAGTTCATATTGGGCGTTTAGGTAAGATTGTAATTGCCCCTGAAGACGTAGACTATAAAAAATATCCTAAGATTAAAGATGAACCCATTCCTATAGAGGAAGTGATTCCTAATTTACTCTCGGTCTCAATTGAGGGCAAAATTATGAGTAAATTCCCAATTAAAGAATTTACTAGGAAAAACGGTGAAAATGGGAGGATATGTACCATTATCGTTAGGGATAGTTCAAATAAAATAAAGGTGAATTTTTGGAACGACAGTGTTGATGAAATCATAAATTATGAGGTTGGCGATGTCATATCTATTAAGAATCTAAAACCGCGTGAAAGTACTTATAGGCCAAATACCATAGAATTGAATGCAAATAATTATACTCAAGTAGAGAAATTAAATAAGAAACTAATCTTCAAAACAGAAATGGTTGAAAGTATCAAGATGCTTCAGGAAAAAGAGGATTTAATTTCATTTAAAGGAGTTGTAACATCAATTGATAATTTAAAAGAAATTACTACTAATTCAGGAGAGCAAATTTCATTGTTAAGTTTTTTAGTTAGCGACGATACTGATGCGATTAGAGTCACTGCTTGGCGAGACTTAGCAGAGGATTTGGCAGAAAGTTTAAGTACAGGTGATGCTTATGAATTTAAAAATGTCATAGTGAAATATAATTCATTTTCTGGCAGAAAAGAGATCAATTATTCAGGAGACTCTTCTATAGACGGTATAGATATCCAATTTTCTGAATTGAAGAGTATTGAATCCTTTAATAAAGGAGAAGATGAATATTTCTCAAGAGATTTTACTAAAATTGAAGATATTAGTTCTCCTGGTTTTTATGAAATCAAAGGTTTTATTGCAAAACCTATAACGAACGTAAATATTTATGAAGCTTGTTCAAAATGCTATAAAAAAATAGATAATTGTATTTGTGATGAACAAACCGATACAGAGTTTCGTATGATTGTCAATTTAACTATTGATGATGAAAGTGGTACTATTAGAGCAACATTTATAGGGGAAAGTGCTGAGAAATTATTAAATATGAAAACGGATTTGGTGTTGAAAATTAAAGAAACTCCTGATTATGAAAAATTATTAGAAAAAATATCTACTGAACTTGTTGGAAAAGATATATATATTAAAGGAAGGGCAAAATTTAGTGATTATACCGGGTCATATGAGATTATGGCCAGAGATATTAAAAATATCGATATAAGTAAAGAGTTAGAAGACAAATTAAAAAAAATTGCTATATAGAATCGGACTGTTATGTAGATTTTTTCTAGTATAATATTTTTATTAAAAAAAATTTTATCAATAAGCTATCATCTAAAGGAAATTCATTTGAATAAAATAGATATTGTAGGGTTAGGAGAGGTTGTAATAGATTGGGTCGCAGAACTCCCCTACTATCCAAGTCCAGACGAGAAGATTGATGCATTAAGTGAGAATTATTTTCCGGGAGGTGTGACCGCTAATTTCTTAGTTGCAGTCTCGCGATTGGGGGGTTCTTGTGGTTTTATAGGAGCTGTTGGGGATGATTTTTATGCAGATCTTTTAATTGATGATTTTAAAAGAGAAAATATTGACACCTCATTAACAATTAAGATCGAGGATAAAACTACTCCAATAAATTTTATAATGATTGTCAAAGGAGAAAAATCGATTATACAATCTCCACATATGCAAACTACTAAAATCACAATCTCTGATTTAGATGAATTATATATAGGTAATGCAAGAGTCTTACATACTACTTTAATTCATCAAAAAATTACAGAGAAAGCGATAGAAATCGCAAAAGAATTTGACGTTAGAGTAACTATTGATTTAGAAGCACAAATTGCCCTTAGAGGATGGCAAGTACTTAAAGATGTACTTTTAAGTGCTGATATCGTAATCCCAAATAAGAAAGGAGCCACAACAATCACCAATACCAAATCTCCTCAACAAGCGGCAAAGATCCTCGTTAAAAAAGGAATTCCAATCGTAATCATCACACTCGGTAAAGAAGGAGTATTAATAACTACAAAAGAATTCCAAAAAAAAATTCCTGCATATGAAGTGAAAAAAGTCATTGATACGACAGGGGCAGGAGATTCTTTTAATGGGGCATTCTCCTATGGTTATTGGATTAAAGGATGGAATATAGAAAAAGCTTGTAAATATGCTAATGCTGCGGCAGCATTAAAGATTCAAAAACTCGGAGCACGAACGGGTATGCCTTATCAATCAGAAGTACTCCAATTTTTACGAGAAATAGATATTAATTGGGATTAATAATTACTAAATTTTTGTATTTATCTTGGTGATTTACGAAATCATTAAATTTTTGATTTATGTAATCTTCATTAAAATATTCGGTTTCTTCATTAAATGGCCAAATTCCAACTAACCCATCCCCCACCTTCTTGATATTAGCTATTAGAAAGCCATTTCTTTCATCTTCAGATTTCATTGAATATAAGATAACAATATAATAATTAATGATATAATCCCTTGAGAGATCTCCTATCATAATAACTTCTTTAAGATTTTGAAAACTAATTATATTTTCATTATGCTCGCTCATCGATTTTAATGACGAGATATAGTGAGAAGGAATCTTAATAATATTTGAAGATAGAATGCTTTTGAAGGTTAAAGTCAATGAATCAGTATTTGAACCCTCTTCTTGTTCATTTCCTTTAAGAACGACCTTAAATCTCACTGAGCTCATTCTAATTAATCAAGTCTTTTTTCAAGTATCAATTATATTTATGAGGGGGTCTTATAATTACTATTATTTTTTATTTTCTTAGGGAGAATTCATTTTTTCTTGAATCGAGATATTTTCTTCAGGAAACCCAAGATCAATCAAAAACTTTTTGAGTTTGAACTTATGATCTCCTTGTAATTCAATTTCCTTACCTCGTACCGTACCCCCAGAAGCGCACTTTTTCTTAGCTTGAGTTAAAATTTCCTTTAAATTCGCATCGATATTACCTTCAAAGGTAATAACGGTGACAATCCGCCCCCACTTCCTTCTATCGTTTGAAATAATAATTTGTTGTTCGTCAGCGCTTAAACTATCACATATACATAGTTCTTTTGGAAAACTACATATGGGACAAATATCGTCGTCTTTAATACTCCTTATTCACAACCTTTATTATTAAAACTTAATATAGTTCAGTATAAAAATAATAGAATAAAATCTTATAAAAATCTTTTTTATTTCGATTTAAATCTATATTAATGATCATTTTTTTATTTGTATTCATTTTAGCTTAAGCAATATTATAAAAATAAATTCTTTTTTATAATTAATAATTATTTTGGTAATAAAGGGATACATATGATGAGCTCATGGATTTTTAAAGTAATAGTCGCTGGTGCGGGAGGAGTTGGAAAAACAGCGATGATAACAAGATATTGTACAGGAAAATTTCAAGAAGGTTATAAAATGACAATAGGAGCGGGATTCCATACTAAATCTGAAACTTTGGACACGGGAGAAGCCGTTAAAATGCAATTATGGGATTTTGCTGGAGAAAAGCGTTTTAGAGAGCTACTCCCAGATTATTGTAAAGGTGCGAGTGGTGCGTTTATATGCTTTGACATTACAGACTATGATACTTTTCGTGAGATCCCCGAATGGTTAAAAATTATTCGTCAAAAAGCGGGATTTATACCAATCATTTTAATGGGGATGAAATGGGATCTTCCAAATCACGAAGTTGATCCTGCGATTGCCCAAGAGTATGCATTGAAAGCTAAATGTAATCAATGCGTATTTTGCTCTTCAAAGGATAATATAAACATTAATGAATCTTTCCAAGCAATGTCTAAATGGTTAATTTATTACGCAGCTCAATGTTAATCCAAACTCTTTTTTCCAATGATTTTTCAATATTCATATAAAATCAAAAATTAAGTAGTGTATTTTTGATTTACAGCCTATCTTTTATCTATCGAAAAATCTAAAAAGGATTCTTAATAAATTTATTATAAGAGAGAGTTTGTTGATTTCTCT
>SDNW01000033.1 GCA_004524725.1 Promethearchaeota archaeon | reverse complement strand
TTGAAGAAGAACGGAAAAAGTGTGACGGCATTTCTTCCAGGGGATGGAGCCCTAAATTTCATTGAAGAGCACGATCGAGTAATTGTAGAGGGTATTGGTGGAGCAAAAGGGCGCTCGGTTGGCGATCTCCCCGGTGTACGATGGAAGGTGGTTAAGGTGAATGGAGTATCCTTAGAAGCCTTACTAGCAGGAAAAAAGGAGAAACCATTACGATAATGAGGTACTGATCATGAGTAGTAAAATTAAAAGTGAAATTAAGCTCTTTAATAAATGGTCCTTCGAAGATATCAACGTTAATGATTGGACTTTGGAAAAATATATTAATTTAAGGCCCATTATTGTTCCTCACAGCCATGGCCGACACGAACATCGAAGATTTTGGAAAACCTCAAGAGTTTCCATAATTGAAAGATTTATAAATCGTTTATTATCCCCAGGATTTATTGGAAGCAAGATAAAAGGTCATAAAAGTTCCTACAATTCGGGAAAGAAAACTATGTTATTACGTAGTTTAGAAGATGCCTTCACATTAATTGAATTAAATACTGAACAAAATCCTATTCAAGTGTTCATTGATGCGATCTGTAACTGTGCCCCTCGAGAAGAAACCACGAGAATTTCAATGGGAGGTATTAGTTATGCGTCTGCGGTTGATATTTCTCCACAAAGACGGGTTGATTTAGCGCTTAAATATTTAGTTCAAGCAATTGGTACTCGTTCTCACTCTAATGAACATCCATTTGAAGTTAATTTAGCACAAGAAGTAATCGCTGCAGCCAATAATAATCAAGAGTCGAGAGCCGTTAAAAAGAAAGATGAAGTAGAACGAATCGCGGTTTCTGCGAGATAACTCTTATTTCCTAAAATTTTATTTAAAAAAACTCTGATATCACTCAGATATCACCAAAATTGACTATTAGAACCCTATTTTCCTAAATTTTTATATATTGATGTTCCTATACATTATTTAATTATTATTTCTTAAGAGTGGATTTAGGGTTTCAAGTTGGATTCCGACAAAAATAAAAACCTTTTAGAGAAGCAATTAAAAGCGGTAGGAAAAAAAGTTAGAGTAGATATTTTAAAAAGATTAAGCAGTAGCCAAGTTCCACTGACATATTCCGCTCTCCAAAAGGATATTTTAGGAAACAATTCAAATTCAATCAATTTATCCTTCCATTTAAATACCCTAAAGAATAGTGATTTGATTGAAAATAGGGAGGATGGTTATTCGTTAACCGTTTTAGGACGGCAAATCCTACGGAATATACTTTCTATAGAACAAATTCTTAACGTTCAAAACAAATCGATAATGATTCGAACATCCAAGTACTCCAAAGAACCATTTGACCTAGGAAAAATTGAAGAATATTTAGTAAAAGAAGGAAATATGGAAGTATACCAAGCAAAACAAATTGCTCAAGAAGTAGAAGAACGATTATCAAAAACAAGAATCGAATATCTTACTGCCCCATTGATGAGGGAATATATTAATGGGATCCTCTTAGAAAATGGCTTAGAAAAAGTTAGGCATCGCCTAACTCGATTAGGAACACCTCCATTTGAAGTCTCACAATATTTTAAAAATACAAATTTAAATCCAGACTTATTTATTAAGAAATTGGGATCAGATATCTCAGAACAGTATCTTTTATTAAATCTCCTCCCGAATAAATTAGCAGATTTATATTTATCGGGGGAAATTTATTTACTGCATCTAAATTATTGGAGTTTGCGCCCTCTAAGTCTCTCTCTCGATACATCAACTATACTTCAATTTATTGCTAACAAAACAAACGCAAGTGGAAATTTTGAAACTTCTTTCAACTTTATAAGGTTAATCTTAGAATTTTCAAATTTATTAAAAACATTTAAACCATTCTTTTCTGAAGATTTACTTCTAGGGAACTTTGATCACCTTTTAAAGATTTTAAATGAAAATCCTGGATTTACCAATAAACATTATTTAATTATCCTTTCAGAACTATTATATTTTAATTCTACTTACACAGATGAACGATCGCATATAACTATCAACCTAAACAATGCAAATACTTATTTTTTCAATGAGATATACAACCATTTAAATGAAGAACTTTACCCTACTTATCCAAACTTTATGATTGGCTATTCAGATTCTAAATCCAGAACAGAAGAATCCCTTATGCCCTTATTTAAATTAGGAATACCACAAAAATTAGGATTTTTTAATGCAACAGAATCCAAATTAATGAATTCTACACTTAATTATATCAACCATCCCTTTAATCATGATACTACCACTAACAACATCATCTTAGATAAAATATTAATCAATCTTTATACAATTGCTTTAGAATCTCATCATAATGATGATGTTTTCCTTGAACTTGTTCAAGAAAAAGTAAATGAGATTTTCCAATTCTTTTCATTTAAGAAAGAATTGATCGGGAAAAAACTTCATAATTCAAAACCTTGGAATCGATTGTTGACCTCGTTTTTTACGAATGGAGGAAAAGATTGGATCCAAAATACTATTAAATCTATAAGTTTCTTTGGATTGAATGAAGCTATAAAGTTACAATGTGGAATTGAAATTGATAGGATCGATAAGAGTGAAAAATTCGCATTAGAAATATTAACCTTGATAAAAGATATAATTTCTGAAAAGAATTTGAATGAAAATGAATCATATTTTCTGAATCAACCTCATGATGGGGCATACTTATACCAAAACGGAAAAATATATTCGTATTACCAGGAGAAAGAGAGCCCTGCTTATTCAATGGATTTGATTCGAAAAGAAAGTAAATTATCCCTTGAAAAAAGACTTACATTGTTTAAAAAATTCGAAAGCTTGCTGAATGGAGGAAGTATCTTTAATCATTATATTGATTTAAATCATAAAAATCTAAAAGAAGATCTAGAAAAAATAATAAATTCGAAGATATCTGCCTTCTCAATAAAACTTAATTAAATCAATCTGCTAATAATTCTGCTAACAATGCTTTTCTCATAGGAATTCCATAAAATGCCTGTTTGAAATAAATAGCTTTATGAGAATTATCTATTTCAGGAGATATTTCATTTATTCTTGGTAAAGGGTGCATTATCTTGAACTCATCTTTCGTTTGGGCTAAATCTTCTTCCGTAAATACATAAAAATTCTTAACACGTTCGTATTCTTCAATATCGGCAAATCTTTCCCGTTGAATCCTCGTAATATATAATACATCCAAAATACTTAAAATGTCTCGATATTGGGTCGCTTCTTTAAATTTAATTTGACTTTGCCGTAAAAATTCCTTATCTCTATTCCTGAGCATTAATTCTTTTGGACTGATAAAATAGACATTAAGCTCATAATTTGAGAGTAGAACCGCAAGAGAATGGACTGTTCTACCATATTTTAAATCGCCCATAATTCCAATATTTAAACCATCTAATTTCAATCCCTCTTCAGTAATAGTGAGTAAATCTAGTAGGGCTTGAGTAGGGTGTTCCCCGCTACCAGACCCAGCGTTAATTATTGGAACTTTTGCGAAACGGGAAGCCATTTTTGCCGCACCCTCTAACGGATGCCTCATGACTATACCATCACTGTAATTCTCTACGGTTCGGATCGTATCTGCGATACTCTCTCCTTTCTTTATAGAAGAAACATCTCCAGAAGAAAATCCAATAACACTTCCACCTAAACGATGCATAGCAGACTCAAAACTTAAACGAGTTCTTGTAGAGGGCTCAAAGAATAATGTGGCGAGTATTTTCCCTCGTAATAATTCTGAATTTTTCTCATGTGTCATCATTTTTCGTGCCTTTGCCAATATATATTCAATGTCATCCCGAGTGAAATCTCGTGCAGAAATTATCCCTTCTTGAAACTTCTCTTTAAACATTTTTATTTCGTCTTTTTCGTTTTAATAAAAAAATGTTGGTAAGATATAAATTGTTTTTTATTAACGATTAATAACAATTCATAATGAAGCTAGGTGATATATTATTAGGTCAAGAGAAATAGTTGAGAAAATCATTGTTTGGCTAATCTCAATTTGGACTTATCTTCCTATTTTGTACGGAATTCTTATGCCCATGTTCATCTATTTCCCAATAGCATATAGCTCATGGCGCATATTGACGTTTATCATTGGTGAAACTAGCTACTACAACTATTTAAATTCTTGGTTTAAAATTTATCCCTGGGACACATTTCTAATATTTAATTTAATACTTATAGAAATTATCATATTTTTTATCGGTTTTGGCATTTTTCTATCTGGGTTAATTACTATGGTCAGAGCTCGAAGGAAAGGAGAAAACGTTATCCAGAACGGACTCTATAAGTTTATCCGTCACCCTCAAAATTTAGGACTAATTCTCTTCTCGATACCCTTTATTTTATATATTCCAGGATTCGGAGATTTAGGAATTCGAATTGTGGATATCCTCTCATGGATTTTATTTACTATGGTTATAGTTGTCATATCTGATCTTGAGGAAGTTCGAATGAAGCAAAAATTTTCTCAAGATTATGAAGATTATATTAGAAAGACGGGTTATTTCGTGCCAAAAATACTAAAGCATCGCAAAAAATTGATAAAGAATATAAAAATTAGGTATGCGATTCGCTATGTAGTCATGATTCTTTTATTCATATTTTTAGTGAATATAACTAATTTAATTGCAAAATACCTCTATATTAATGATATAGTCGAGATATATCGTTAACCTCATAAAATTTGATAATTTCACTATTTTATTCTTATTTTTTCTACAAACGATTTTTATTTACACTCTTCTAATTCCAGACTAATAAAATTTAAAATTTAGGAATAATTACTTACACTATTCTATAAGAATTTGGTGTGTTGAACATGAAGTACCCCCGAACAGTAAATAGATATTGCCCGAATTGTCGAAAACATACGAAACATATTGTGTCTGTTTATAAAAAAGGAAAAGAACGAGCAATGAATCATGGGCGCAGACGTGTCGAAAGAAAGAAAAAAGGCTACGGGTCTTTCCCAAAAGAAATATTTCATAAAAATGCGAAGATCAATAAGAGAACTCTTCCCGTTTTAGAGTGCAGCGAATGCAAGAAAAAGCACTATGCCAAATCTTATCGTGTGAAAAAGTTTGAAATACAAGAAGTCTAAGGTAAAAGCAAATGACACATAAAAAGAAAACTATAGAATTAATCCCTCAACCAAAAAGCAGGTTTTTAAGAGTAAAGTGCTTAAATTGCGGAAACCAACAAATTGTATTTGGTTGTTCGGCAACCGATGTGGAATGTTTAGTCTGCGGAAAAACACTCCTTCAATCTACTGGTGGTAAAGCACGTATCCTAACTAAGATTTTAGAAGTACTGTCGTAGGTTCTCATAATTACTCTTTTTAGTTCCACTTTTAATCATATTACGCAGTCTGGAGTTTTACTGGATTGAAAACAGTAGAGTGATTGCATTTTTTTGATACTAATATTAAAATACCCTTTTCAATATAACATTAGAAGTGATGCAATTTGGAAAGAGATATTTCGTATTTTTTCAAGAATTTCGGCGACAAGATTTACTATATTGGAATATTTACTGTTCTAACTATATTTACAGGTGGACTCGTGCAGATAGTCGTCTGTATTCTTTTTCTACAAGCTTTAAGGCATATTAAATCGATAAATCAAAAATTAGATAATCCAAATTTAAAGAAATTCCGTTTTAGGCTATTTGGCACTGTAATTATTGATTTAGCGGGATTCATAATTTTTCTAATATTAACAGGAATTATTACGTTCCACTTTATTAATATTCTTCCAACTCTTTACCTTCCTTCGACCGATCCCTTAACACTTTTAGGAAATATTTTTGGGTTCCTTATTTCTGTTCTTATATTTGCACTTGGACTAGGTCTCATGAGGATTATATTGCATTTATCTTCTTGGAATGCGTTAAATAAATTCTTTAAAAGAAATGGGGTTCAATTTCCTCCAAATATTATAAATAAGGCGATAGAAGGAACAGATAGACTTAAAAAAGGATATTTTCTCACGTTAGTAGGTGCTACGCTGGTGTTCGTCTGGATGATTCTATTGGTCGTTTTCGTTCCCGCGCTGATATTAATGATACAAGGGTCTTCTCTTATTTTCAGCGATTTCATTCTTGGACTTGTCTTTTACTTAATAATGGTTATTACAGCATTTTTTTTAACAATAATTGGGTTTATTTTAACAATCTTAGGATATTTTGATCTTTCCCAACTGAAAAATCTATAGATCGATTAGAGGTTTCTCACTTTCAGATCTTAATTCGTGAAACCCCTCTTTCACGATAAATTATATGATTTCAGAGATTACCACGATATTATTGAGAGCAAATGATACACTATTTAGGCAAACATTGCTATAATTATAATGATTAATATAATAACACATTGAATCCACTCGCAGTAAGCCCATACTGATTTTGAAGATTCTTCTTTCTCTTTCCTCTCCTTAGCTTCTTGAGCTTTTAAAATATATTTCGTTCGAGATCTCCAAAGCAAGACAATACCGACGATAAAAGAATATAATATAGTAAGTATCAAAACTATTATTGTTATTGGTGCTTCACCTATACTATATGGATCCGTTGTTAGAATAAAACTGAAATAAATAGCAATTATAACCGCAAAAGTTATCATAATCGCTCCAATTATAGCTCTTCTACGTTCCATACTTTTCCACCTTAAAAGAGTAAAATTATTTAATATTAAATTGATGCAAGAATATTTAAGGTTGATTATGTAAAAGCTTGATTAATCTTTAATATTCGCGCCAAGTATGTTTACATTTTACGCATCGAAAAAAGGAGGTACTCGCCTCATCCGCACTCCTTGTCTGTTCTTGCCATGCCTCTGCCTCTTTATGACCGCATTTAGGACAGTATTTATCGACAATAGGATGAACAAGTATTTTATCTTCCTCGGATATAATTATTAAGTTCTTATCTAATGCTTTTTTCTTTTTTAACGCATCGTTCTCTAAATCAATATCGTTCTTTTCGATTTTTCTACTGTATCCACAGCGGCATACGAGAAACGCGTCTCCATTCATAGTACGTTTACGGAGAAGATTAGAACACTCGGGACAGAAATTAACCAAATTCAAGACCTTTTTGTAAATAACTGTAGTAATAAGAGCAAACGTATTATATCTAAAAAAATTTTCGATTTGGAAAGCTGCCGATGTGAACGATACGTAAATTATCATAAAAATTTTTAAGTAGTTTATATTTCTATTAAAAATATTGAAAGGTGAGTTTGAGATTTGTATAATGAGTTTATCTTGTTTTTAGGAACAGAAAATATAGAAAGCACTTCCAAGTTCTATCGAAACATTCTAAATATGCCCTTATATAAGGATCAGAAAGGTATCTGTAAGATCTTTTCGATTAGCAATGAAAGTAAAATAGGATTCTGTTCACATATGCCTGTAACATTTAAAGAAAAAAGTCCTATTATAACTTTAATCATTGATGATGTTGATAAAATGTATCGAGAACTCCTAGATAAAGATATTGAGATCAAAGAACCCCCACAATACAATGAAACCTTTAATATTTACCATTTTTTCTTAGAAGATCCAAATGGGTATACCATCGAAGTTCAGAAATTTCTTGACTGAAATACTAACTTTTACATGGTAAGATATTGCTTTTTTATTTCATAGAGTTGCTTATAATATTCGAAATTTAATCCTTCCATGTTCTGAATAATTACCGCAGTTAACACACGCTCTTTCTCTTCTCCATAATCAAGTTCTCCTAATATGTTTATCAGATCACCGGTAGAGTAGGATAAACTCATCTTTTCGGCATGAACTCTAATCTTTCCCGTACTGTCTTGTAGTAAAAAAGAAGATTTATCTTCCATTTCATCAATATACCCAGTAATTTGTACTTTCGTATCGTCCTTTTTAATATCTTTTATCATTCTTTGGATTGCAGGTTTCATTCCCATAGTAATCAGCATTTTTTGTTTATATATTACTAAAAATTCAAGGTGACTATAAATAATTAATTCTAAAATGCTAAAATAGTATTATTAAAGGTCTAATACGGAATTTTATAAACCTTGTCAATAAAACAATATTATTATAAAACCATTTTGAGATATAAATTGAGGAACAAATAAATTATGTCATTTACCTTATATTTAGAAAATAGTCGGATTCTTAAAGGAATCGTAGAAACACTGGCAGGAATCATCGATGAAACCGAGATCAAAGTCACTCCTAAGCAATTTATGGTCACCGCAATGGATTCAAGCCGAATTTGTTTGTTAAAATTAGCGATTAAAAAGGAAGATTTCGATAAGTATGATTGCTCAAAAGAATCGAAAATCGGTGTCAATTTGGAAGATTTAGATAAAATCCTAAAGAGAAGTTCTGCCAGTGACTCAATCGAATTAGAATTTAAAGAAAAAGAGCAACAGATTAAAATAAAGATGCAACGAGAGGGGGCAAGTCGCGTCCGTACCTTTAAATTGGCTCTCTTAGACATCGATACTGAAGAGATACCCATGGATAATTTACTTGCCATCGAATACCCATCACGATGGGTCATTGATGCAGAAATTTTAGTGGAAGCAATTAAAGATGCAGATATCTATTCTGAAATATTAAACATTAAGAGCGCTGAAAATGAAGGATTAGTATTCAGTTCCACTGGTCAAATAGGAGAAATGGAATATAATCTTGGGACTGATGACTTGATTGAAAGTAATCTCACGGGAACTCATACGGGAGCATATAGTCTTAAGTTTTTAAAAGATATCTTAAAAATCTCTTCAATTACCGAGAAATTGGAAATTTCATTAAAAACCGATCATCCCCTTAAAATGATATTTGGAATCCTTGAGGGGGGAGAGTTGAGTTATTTCTTAGCACCGCGAGTCGAAGATGCCGAGTTCGAGGACGATGATGATATGGACGAATTTTAATTCCTTCAAATGTAACTACGATGAAATAATAAAAAATACGATGAAATAATGAAAAATACGATGAAATAATGAAAAAGCTGTATTAAATAAAATTGCTACTTTTTATACTTAAATGATTATTAAATTAAATTTTTCATCCAATTTTAAAGAATCTTTAACTTCCATAAGCTTTAATGTTAAAAACTCCTATTTTTTTACACGTTACAGTAATTGAATAAATTCAGATTGATAAGATAAAAAAGTGAGAAATAAAATATACTCCATAAATATAAATTTTAAATACTAAATTATTGTATTATTTAGTATGAATAATTCATCTAAAAGTAACCCCAAACCGAGTTTATCAAAAAATAAAGCCTTTATAGTAGAAACTATCTATCTCATTCTTATATTTATTGTTATGATGTTAATTTTTTTTGATGTTATAGATACGGGATTTTTCCTCGGACAACTACGTTTTTCTCACTGGATGGGAATAATCGGAGCTCTTTTTATTATGGTTTTTGCTCCAATTTTTTATTATCTGAAACGTCGTTATCCTAAGCGATATAAAATTTTAATGCAGATCCATGTATTTGGGTTTACTACTTCGTTTTTATTAGTGTCTATACATCTTGCAGGACAACTAAATCGACCCTTACAATTTTATCCAGATTTAGGTGCTGGTTTAGCTCTCTATATTATTGTAGCTATCCTTGTTATTACAGGATATTTACACAGATATCATCCCTTTAACTTAGGAAATAAAAAAAGCGCCCCCCATTTTGGTAGGAAGTTGCACGTGGGTCTAATAAGTGGACTATATATTGTAATTATTGTTCATTTTGCAATAAACTTTCCCATTTAGCTAATCTAAAAAAATATCTATTTTTAATATTTATTAAAAGTCTCAAAGACTTTTTTAAAATCAATTGAAATATTCTTTACTAATCCTTGACTAAAAATCATAACTCTAGAAAATTCCAAAATTTCCATTTTGGAAATTCACAGATAACGAGAAACAATATAAAGCTTCGAAAATATCAAGTCATTTTTTTTAACATTTCATTTTTTTTGGTTGGGATTTTACCTCGTTCAGTATAATGAGTATAGCTTATTATTCTCTTCTTAGAAAAAGAACTGGCATTTTGTTCCATGCTCTTCAAACATTTACCATTTTTTATTTATCCAATGAAAAAAGGAAATTTCTCATTTTATCTCATTTTATTATTTTAGTCATAGATTATTTTCTATTTAATAATCGTAGTAGAAAACTTTTTTTCATTTATTTTCCATTCATTTTTTAATTTAATTATCTTAAAAAAATAAAAGACTATCAAAGAATGCTTTGTACGTTGAAATTTCCGATACAATTTTTTTATTTATTTATCGCAGTTACAATTAACACAAAATCTCTTTACTCTTTAATTATATTTACGCCAGATATTTATTTAGATATAAACTAGAATTGCTAAAAGGAGATTTCGATAATTGAACATATCACCCGAATTATTATTTCATTATCCATGGTTGCCTTCTTTGGAAGAGTTTTATTCGGATGTATCGGATCCTGTTGAATTCCTAAAAAAATTCCATTTCAAATTTCAATTAAGTGATTATGAATCCCGCATTCTTAATTTATTTAGATCTGCTTTCGAAAATTTAGAAGAGATTAACGATTTCATCGCTGACGAGTTAAACGCCTACTTATATGTGTTCGTAAAAATTTTGGTGTACATTTTTGATAATAAACGAATTGCGAATAGGATCGCTAATCTATATTCGAAGCAGTCTTATAAAGAATTACTAAACGATAACGAAGATGCTAATCTTTATGATATTTGCCGGGATCTAAATTTGAATGTGCGGTATGGTGATTCTGTAAAGTTTAAAGAAGTGTTTGATAAAGGACAAAAAGAAATATTAGAAACCAGATTTTCAATTGAATTTCAAGAATATTTGAATCTTTCTATTTATTTACGGGATGATAATAGAAAACTCTGCCATAAAGCTTTGGTTGATGGCTATGTGTATCTTGAAAAGAGAGAAGTTAAAAGATTACTTCAAGAATTTGTACGGCGTAAATTTATGATTGAAGATGTAGATGATAAGAATGCGTTGGAAAAATTAAAGAAAGAATTCTTTAAATTTGAGGAATTCAAGTCAATTTATGATAATATCTTAAATGAATGGGAATTAAAGAAAGAAGAATTTGAATATTCAGTTGATATTCATTTTGAAGAGGGAAAAGAATTCCAAGGTTTATTTCCCCCATGCATTAAAGAAATTATGACTAAAGCTGAAGAGGGTCAAAATCTGACCCACATTGAACGGTTATATCTCGTTTTCTTTTTACATGCACTAAATTTTCCTAATGAAACCATTATCGATGTATTTAAAGGGTTACCCGATTTCGATAGAAAAAAAACCGAATATCAAGTAGAGTTTGCTAAAAAGAAAGGATATACTCCCCATTCGTGTAATACTTTAAAATCATTAAATCTGTGTATGGCTGCAAAATATGAAGATCCTTTATGTCTTAAAGGATATATGTCGAAAAAATATAATGAACAAAGATCTATCAAACATCCTCTTTTTTATGTACAGTACCACCAGTTTAAGAGATCAATGATGAAAAATAAGCAGAGAATATCTAATAAAAAGGAAAATGAATCCAACTAAATTTCTAATTAGAACCTTCAAGGATTACTATACGAAAAATGCAGCAAATCTACCCAAAGTTAGCAAATTTACAAAAAGAGAATTTGCTTTTCTTCCCTGGGATAAATCAATCATGCTTCGCCATATGGGATTTGAAAATATTACTTCTTTTAGTCACTATTTAATCAATAGTGCTCCAAAGCATGTATATTCTAGTGGTTCGCTTTATAATCATCCGGAAATTCCAAATATGGAAAAAAAAGGATATGAAGGATGCGATTTAATTATTGATATTGATGTGGATCACTTTTATACACCTTGTAAGGATGATCATGATGGATGGTATTGTAAATCTTGCTTTAAAAACGGTAAAGGAATGCCCCTTGCTTGTCCGGAATGCGGAAGTTTAAAATTAAAACGAATTAGCTGGATATGTGAGAAATGCTTAGATGTCGCAAAAAAAGAAGTACAAAAATTATTGGATAACTTTTTAATTCCCGATTTCGGAATTGATCAAAAATCCATTATGATTGCGTTTTCTGGTCATCGAGGTTATCATTTAAAAGTTGAAGATGAGAACTTAAGAACTCTAAGTAGCGATGCACGAAGGGAAATAGTTGATTATCTTACAGGGGATAACTTAAATTTTGAACTTTTAGGATTAAGAACTCGAAGTGGAATTGTTTATGGGATATCGCAGGAAAACATAGGATGGGCAGAAAAGTTATATAACGAGATTGAAAGATTATTAAAGCAGTCAGAATTAGATATTGAACATTTTCTATTGAATATCGGATTTAAAAAAAATCGGATTAGAAGCTTTTTGAATCAAAAGGATATTTTTCTCGAACGATTCAAGAATAGCGAATTAAATGATTGGTCAATGGAAGGCTTTGATATCGATAAGTGGAAGATCTTTTTAAGAGGGATAGCCAAAAGAGTGGGGGCAAATATAGATGAACCTGTATCAGTAGATATTCATAGACTAATTAGATATCCGGGAACTCTACATGGAAAGACTGGATTTAAAGTTCAAGAACTTTCAATCGGAGAATTAGCTGATTTTAATCCATTAGATGCTGAAACAAAATCAAAAGATCCTATTGTATTTCACCAACAAGGCATTGATATTAATTTGAAGATAATAGAAGAGTTTGTACCCGCCACAAAAATCAAAGGATTTACGTATGGACCCTATGATCAAGGAGATAAAATATGTGTACCTAAACATATTGCGGTATATTTACTATGTAAGGAAGTCGCAGAGCCCGTGTCAATGATTTAGTATGGTTAATTAATGGGAAAATGCTTTTCTGGATAATATTTATTTTTGAAAGTATATGTTTAATAAATACCCAATAATAGTAATTGCGTTTTATGAACTTAAAGAAGAATTATTCCGAACTATACCAACATTGGCTTGCTGAATTTGACCAAATAGAGCTTACACCACTATTCCAAGAAGATTTCAATCTATATAAGAAATATGTAAATAAAATTAAAGCTACTGACTTACAAGACGATGATGCCTTAAAAAAAGAACTCTTAGAATCCTATAAGGCCCATTTTGAATTTCTTTTAGAAGACCTCTTAAAAATAAGAAAAATCAAAATAATGAATGCCGCATTTTCGTTACAAGAGATTAATTTAGAATATATCCTTGAACCCGAAAAGTTGTTATACCAAAATCTGATAAGATCGATTAAAGGTTATGAGAAATTAAAGAAATTTTCAGTTATAGAAGACTATCAAAGCGACGAGATGGTTATAGAGTTCCTTCCTTCGGTTTCTGATAAAGAAAAAAGCAAAATCGAATCAGAGACCACAGTCCAAGTCATAGATGAAGTTGAAAACACTAATCTGGAAGAGCCCACAAAATTTGTTGAGCCCGAAGTGGAATCAGTGGTAGAGAATGTAGCTAATGCTAAAATTAATTATATAATTATACGATTTGTGAAAGATACTCCTCCTCTGGTCGGGATTGATCTAAAAAATTACGGTCCATTTAATGCAAATGATATCGCGAGTATTCCCTATAAAAATGCAATAATTTTGCTCAATGAAAAATTTGCAGAAAAAGTCGATCTCGCTTAATCATTTTCAAATCTCTTCTTAAATTCTTCCTTGAAGTATATAAGTCGATAATCTCCATATTTATCAATAAGGGAAAATTTAGGAGGCTTGGGATTTATTAATTGCCCTTCGCAATATTTGCATTTGGATTTTGAATTTGCTAGTCCATACTTTCCACATTCCTTACACTTCTGGAGATATTTCGTCATATTTATACCCATTTAATATCTTTTAATCCTAATCTCGGATGAATTCATAGGTGCTGTTAAATTCTTTTGACATCGATTCGATTATCTCCAACGAATCAGACAAGATGTTTTCCGCGTCCAAATAGTCTTTAGAAATTACCTCAACGCGATAAAATGGTGCTCCTATATATAAAATCTTTATATTGCGGGTATCTTTTGGTTTTTCAACTACTTGCTTGGCTTCAATAAGAGTCTTTTTGATTTTTTCCACGCCATCTCCAGCGGTGTTCATCAATTTTAGTTTTCCAATGATATTTACTGTTGAAATTTCGACATTTTCATCCACAATTTTCATGAAAGCATTTAATTGATCCTCAGTTAGTGTTCCTAATTCTTGAAGGATTTCTTCCCCATATTCCTTTAAGGACTCTATTGCTTCTTGATACGAATCGAACTTTTCTAACACAGGCCATCCTACAAGGTCATAGGCTTGATCTAAATTGAGGGTGATTCCTTCTTCTTCGGTAAAAAATTGTAACAAGTTCTCATATTTAACCGCATACTTCCATTCCTTCATTCGATTATCTTTCTGTGCCGAATTAACTCTTCGCAACGATAAATCCACATGCCCTTTTGATTGATCAACTCTTAATACTCTTACGACGATTCTCTGTCCTACTCTAGCAAAATTTCGTATGTTTTTGATCCATCGGCTTGAAATCTCGCTGATATGGATCATCCCGCGAGCATATTCCTCTGAGGGTAACCCTTCATAATCCAATAAATCAACATAGATATATTGTTGTTGGATATCTACGACCCGACCAATAACAAATTCTCCTTCTTTTGGAAATGGCGTTCTACTCTTTACCATACTAGATCTACTTTTTAATAGTTAATCTTAGAAACTTATATGATTAATTAAGGTACCCTTTTTTTTTATCTTTTTGATTCGAAATGCTTAAGTTTTGTTTTAATTTACATTTCATAACATTGTAATTCAAAGATAAAAGGGGGATTGTGCGTTCCAAATTGGCTCATTCATAATAAATGGACAGATAAAGCGGGGATAAAGCGCAGTATTGCTCATTATGTTGACAGAAATATCGATTACGGCACCCAATGGGTTGATCAATCTCATCAAGTATCTTCCAGTCTCTACAATGATGAGCGAATCGTAGTAAAACAATTACGATATTTCTATAAAAAAGATAGGGAATCAAAATACCGGAATAAACATTGGCACGTGAAGGCATTTTATATCCATCATCTACTGGATTATTTTAGAGAGACTCGTTTTGATATTCAGGACCTTGATCTTGTTTTTACCAAGTTTTTACAAGAAAAAGTCATCGACGAAATACATTTAGATGATGGAAAGAAAATTAATTTTCAGAAGGAAATTTCTACTATTTTTGATTTATTTAGAAACAATAAAGACCATTTGTTCGCTGATCTCGAAGGAGATTACATATCCCCCACCACTAAGAAAAATTCTCCATGATAATTCCTTAAAAAATTTAGATAATGGTCATTTCTTTCAAACCATAACTCAAAATTATAGTAAAAAATATATATTGGACATCATTAAGGTAGTTATCATTTAATCTAAATATAGAAACTTTTGAAAATATATTAATAGAAAATAATATTGAGGAAATTGATGAATTATGACTGAAAAACCTCATTTGAATCTCGTCATCATCGGGCACATAGATCATGGAATGAGCTAACCTTTTCGAGTTAGATCCCATAAAGTCCACTATGATGGGTGCCTTACTCATCAAGACTGGTGCCGTGACTGACCGAGAAGCCAGAGAATTAGAAAAAATCGCGAAAGAATATGACAGACCTTCATGGTCTTACGCATACGTATTTGATAAGCTGAAAGAAGAACGACAACGTGGTATTACTATTGATTTAGCGTTTAGAAAATTTGAAACCAACTCAAAATATTTCACCATTATTGATGCACCTGGTCATGCGGACTTCGTAAAGAATATGATTACCGGTGCCTCTCAAGCTGACGCTGCTATCTTAGTTGTATCAGGTAAAAAAGGCGAAATGGAAGTTGGTATCGCGGCCAATGGCCAGACAAGAGAACATGCTTACTTAGCTCAAACGCTCGGCGTAAAGCAGTTAGTGGTCGCAATCAATAAAGCAGATAATTACGATTATTCCGAAGATCGATATAATGAATGCAAAGAATCAATCTCTGGATTACTCAAACAAATTGGCTATCCTGTTAAGAACATTAAGTTTGTTCCAACAAGCGGTATGACTGGCGAAAACTTAACCACCAAAAGCGATAAAATGCCATGGTATGATGGACCTACATTAATTGATGCGATTGATGAATTTGAAATTCCTCCGAAACCAACCGATAAACCATTACGAGTACCAATTCAAGATGCGTACAGAATTAAGGGTACTGGAGTGGTTCCTGTTGGACGAGTGGAAACTGGCATCTTAAAAAAAGGCGATAAAATAATTATTATGCCAACTGGATTCACAGGAGAAATTCGAAGCATTGAAATGCATCACGAGGAAATTCCCCAAGCAGAGCCTGGCGATAATATCGGTTTTAGCATTCGAGGTATTGAACTAAAGGATGTTGGACGAGGAGATTGTATGGGACATCCCACTGACGTTCCTACTGTTGTTCTACCCAGTGGAAACTGGACGGGACAAATAATTGTCATTTGGCATCCAACTGCAATCGCGCAAGGATACACTCCTGTAATTCATACGCACACCGCTCAAGTTGCGGCCAAATTTATGGAGTTAAATAAGAAACTTGATCAAAAAACTGGAGCAGTCATCGAAGATTCTCCCAAGTTTATTAAACGAAATGAATCCGCAATCGTGAAATTACAACCCATCAAGAAGCTTTGTATAGAAAAATATGAGGATATTCCAGAAATGGGACGATTTGCTGTACGTGACATGGGAAGAACTGTCTGCGTTGGAATTGTTCGTGATTTAGAGACAGGAGCTTAAAGCTAACCTTTTTTTTTGATTTTTTCCAAACTTATATTTAATCTTCTTTTTAGTATTTTTTTATCTAAATTTTTATTAGTTTACATTGATTTGGGAGTAATGATTTTGATCGGAGGGTTTTATAATCCATTGTTAAAAGTAATGCTATCCTACATGTTGAATGGTTCATCAATTAAAATTATTACAATGTCAGAAGTGAATAAATACGAGAAAAAAGATAATAGGAATAATCTTTATTATTATTGGTATTTATCTACTCATTGTAAATCCTATTTTATCACTATTACTAAATAAAGTATATAGTATTGGGTTTGATGTTCCTATAGATCCATTGTCATATTGGGGGCTTTGGTTAGCGACTTATGGTTGGATAACAATAATTCCCGCGGTATGTGGAGCCCAATTGATTAATATTGGGTATAAAAAGGTAAAGAAAGTCCAAGATAATTAGACTTCTCCTTCATCTATTAATAAGAAATCTTCTGATATGATTCCCTATTAGCTATTTCGATTAAAAAATTCCATATTATGTGAATATTATTTGAATTATTGAACTTTTTTTAGCCTTTTCTAATTAAGATGGATTTAATTGGAAAGGGTTGATGGAAGGTCTTAAATACGAAGCAAAAAATTTGCCTTATTGGGGAAGGAGGTGTTGGAAAAACCTCGCTCTTATCACTATTACAAGGGAGGGAAGTAAAACAAGAACGGGATCCTACCGTTGGCTTAGAGGTTGAGGATTCTATACTTAATGGTAAAAAATGTTCGATTTGGGATTTAGGGGGACAAAAGCGATTTAAATTTATGTGGAAAGATTTTTTAAGAGGTGCGGGATTAGCGGTGATAGTATGCGATTCTACTGAAGAAAATATTACCAAGACTAAACAATTATATGATCGATTTGAACGGTCAATTGGGATGAAAATAATTGCCATTGCCAATAAACAAGATCTACCAGGTGCTTTACCGGCACAAATCGTACAGAGCAAGCTTGGTGGGTTAAAAACTTATGGCATGTCTGCCATACGACCCGAACTACAGCAGAGAATGAAAGAGATATTGGAATACGAAATCGCTACCTATTGAGTGAGGTCCAGTTAGATATCTATAGAATGAATTTTCTGTTAAACACTTGAATTGATGGATTCTAGTGGCTTATAAAGCCTTCCCTATCAGATGTGCTATTCGAATAGGCTCGGGAAGTTTAGAGTCAATACATATTTTTTCTAACAAATCATTTACAACATCTGGAGGAGCGCCCTTGACGTGATAATATACTTTTGAAAGTCCACCTGCAGTTAGAATTTCGGTTTCATATAAGTCTCCCGCTCTAATTATCTTCTGTAATTTTGAAATATAAGAACGAGGAAAGTTCTTTTTTAAAGCTATTTTTACTGACTCGAGATTTACTTGTGACTCCGTGATTGCAATCACCGGTTTATTCATTATAGTATAGATCCGTTCTATATCGATAATATTAAATCCTCCAAAAGTGATAGTATCGGTTAAAATATACTGAATCTCTTTTATATACTGAGTTACCAGCTTGATGAGGGTGTTTGTTGCGTCATCACCGTCAATGGAGATCTCATCTCGAACGACATTTACCACTCTTGTTCCTTGGCAAACGACTCCTATGAGTTGTGTTTTTTTGATATTTGATTTTAATTGAAACCTCGAATCATCAAATCCGATGGTGATAGGGGAATTTTTCATAATTCATTTTCGGGTAAAAAGGGTTTAATATGAATTAATAATTTCACAAATACTTTTTGGGCTTGTTTTATCTCTTCATTACGGTCATATAAGTTGCCTTCAAAATTATTAGCCAGGAAATTAATTAGTTCTTCAATCTGCATTTTTTTACTTAGCCATACATAACCAATTATAGCCTCGACACTATC